>JACQPN010000010.1 GCA_016207515.1 Euryarchaeota archaeon
AGGGCCGGGAGATCAGCCGCGAGCAAATGGCCCAACTCAACCTCCATCCGGACGCGTTTCACGGCGACTGGAACTACACGATCACGCCACGCGGACACCATCGGAAATAGAGCGATAATTTTCTAACGAGCCCTAAGGAATGATCTCGGTGGTGTTGTTGAACGGTGGGTACGCGATTTCCTCCCGTGTCACGCGACCGGCGGCCATTAGGGCGTCCACCTTGGGGCGGGCGTCCTCCATTTCCGCGATGAGATGCTTCACGGTCCGGCATACTAGGTCGAACTCCTTCCTCTTCGCGCGTCCCTCCATGTTCGCGAAGAGACATCGGCCGCCACAGACGTTTGCCACCGGGCAGCTGCGGCACGGTCCCTGCATCTCGAGGCGGTCTTTCAGCGTCTCTGGATCCACTTGGTCGAGTGTGCCGAGCCGGTTCCATTCGTATTCCGGGCCGATCGGACACGCGAGTATCCGACCGTCGGTCGTGATCGCGAAGGCGTCCCGGCCCGCCCCGCATGGAAGGCCCTTGGCGCCGGAACGGAGGCGCTCCATGACGCCTTGGAACGGGACGATCCCCAGGACCCGACCTCCACGCATCTCTTCGAGCCAACGCTTCTTGAGACGCGTGATCCCCGGAAGGTAGCTCTTCTCGATCCAGCCTCCGAAGTCGGTCCACGACCCTTCGGGGCTCCAGATCGCGTTGAGTTGCCAATGGACGTGGTCGAAACCTTGCGACAGGAGATGGGTCACATCTAGGTAGATGTCGGACTCCTCGCTCACGGTCATGCGCGCGACGAGATCTCCTGAGAAGCGGGGGCGGATCTTGGCCACCTTTTCCATGACGTGTCCGTGGATTCCGGGACCCCGGTGCGCGTTGGTGACCTCGGGTCGCCCGTCGAGCGAAACGAGGATCGTGTCGAGTCGGCGCACGCAGTCATCGGGGATCGAGTCCAAGAAGAGCCCGTTTGTCTGCAGGACGAAGTGCTTTGCCTGAACACGGTCCATGATCTCTCGCACCAGGGATACGCGTAGGAGCGGTTCGCCCCCGTAGAACGCCACCACGGCATCCTTGTCCCTCTCCACGAGGGCCCGGAGCGCTTCGGTAGGGTAACCGACTTCGCGTGGCATCACGGATGCCGGAAAGGAGCCTCCACAGTAGTCACATGCGAGGTTGCAGACCCCCGTCGTTGAGACTATGTAGAGCATGGGAGTCGCAACCGGTCCCCACCATAAAGCCTCGGTGGAATCCACGCCTCATGGATGTCGAAGCCGCCCTCGCGCCCGGAGAAAGAATCCGCAGGGGCGAGTGTTTCTCTCGCCGCCAATGACCACCGGTCTTAACCGATTTCCATGCGCAGCACGAGCATACCCGGACTCACTTCGGTCTCGGAAGATTTTCCAAGAAGCGATTTGGCGCCCGCGGCCAGATAGTGGCGGAGGAACAACGTGTACTTCTCGCCGAGGTCGTGGCGGATCTTGACCGTGACCGTGCGGCCGCTCCTCGCCACTTCGGTCTGTGCTTGTCGATAGTATCGGTTGATGAAATCGATGTACTGGAGGAACGTCTCGGGCGTCGCCTGGCCGAACCAGAAGAGCGAGATCTCCCGCGGCAGGTGGGCCCCAAGGTCCTCCCCGATCCGCGCGATTGTGTCGTCGTCGAGCGCGTCCAAAAGGCTTCGAAAGAACTCTCGCGACATCGCGACGTGACCGAACTTCTCCGCGAACCGGCCGTACCGCGAGTAGCGAAGGAGAATCGAGGCGATGAGGTGGTTCACGCTCTCGCCGCGGGCCTCGGCGTCGGCCTGGAGGATCTTCTCGACCTCGGCTGGGAGACGGACGCTGCGGAGGACGGTCTTTTGGGATGGATTCACGATGCGCCGACCCATTCGCCATTATTAAGTATTTCCACAGTACGCGCCAGCATTCGCCATTATCAGGTATTTCCACAGTACGCGCCAGATGTGTTACGATGTACACATCGACCTCTTGGGTCACGACGCCTACAGTGGGTCGGTGACATGAACCATGGAACTGATGAAGCGCGTAAGAATCGTAGGACTTGTCCTCGTGGCCGCCGGTCTTGCCGTGGCCGGAGGCGGCTTCCTCTACGGAATGCCTCAGGCGACCGACGGCCTTGCTTCGGCGCAGGCCTTGTATGAGGCCCAGGGCGTGAAGCTGAGCTACAACGAAGCGGGTCAACTCGTCGACCGCGGGACCCCAGAAGGCGCTCAGAAGATCCTCGCGCTTCTGGAGCAGGACTGGAAGTACCCGGTCAACCACAAGAACCTCGACCCCAACGATCCGCTCGTCAACACGCGTGACGAGTTGATGTATCAGTACGCCACCATCACGTACCATGTCCTCCACAGCGAGGTGACCGTGAAACTGACCGACAAGGACGTTCCGATCACCTATCAAGGCGTGACCTACGACAAGCCCGGTGAGTACAAGATCCCCGTCGGGAAGTTCTACGCCCAGCTCGACCGCACGAACCCGATCGAAAAGCAGCTCCGCGACGCGTGGACGCCGCAGGCATTGGCCCTGACCGGGATCCTTGCCACGGGACACGCGAACCAAGCGGTGGGCGACCTTGCCGCCGCGACGACCTTGGGCATAGGATCGGTGGGGCTCCTGTTCGCGGTCGTCGGAGCCGGCCTGCTCTGGGTGAGCCTCGCAAAGGATCCCGTGCCCGATGCGAAACGCCGTGCGGCCGTAGCGGACGCCATCCTGTCGGTGAAATAGCGACTCTTTGGCCCTGTCCAAGTGCACCCGCGAGGGTCCACAACCGGGTGGGATCCTCGAGCCTCCACCCGTGCATCTTCCTCCAAGCGTGTCGCCTCCCCTCACGCTTGGAGGAGGACGCTTTTCGCCACGCCCCGGTCCGTTGTTTGTCGCACGCTCACCCGTCGCACAATGGTGGCTTTCTCGTCGCCGAAAATCGTGGGAGTACTAATGTAGAGGGGTCGGGACTGCCAGGGTCCGAGGTAAATGGTCCAAGAAGGCGACAGCCGCCCCGACGGGCGTACTCAGACTGGTTGCGCTGGGGCGTGCGCGGGCTGCGAACAGGGGCCGCAGACCCGGCCGAGACAGGATCCCCCAGATTCGCACCCAGCCCACGTGGAGACGCAAGCCATCACTGCACGCGTCCACCTCGTCGTCAGTCTGACCTTCTTTCTAGCAGGGCTCCTCTGGCTTGTGTGGACCGGACCCACCTTGGCCGGTCTCATAGGTTCCGTTCCCCTCATCGCGATGGGGGCTTTCAGCATCCTGATATTCGGGACGAGCCGGCTCTTGCTTGCGGGCGCGGGCGGACGCCGGGTGGCCGGCTCCGGTTTCGTGCCGTTCGTGCCGCTCATCCTCGTTTCGATCGGGAGCGGCGCGGCTTTTCTGTCCGGGAACGGGGACGATCGCTTGGCGGGGGACGGCGTCATGCTCTGGTCGGCCGGTATGATGGTCCATGTGGGGCTCATGGGGGCCACCGTCCGCCGCCCCAGGATCGTCGGCACGGCATCGCAACTTGCGCAAGGTGCAGGGATGCGTCTTCTCCACGGCGCGGCGCTGGCGTATGGAGCGGCGACGATCATCGCGATCCCGCTCGCCTTCCGCGGAGCAATCGCGCTGCCGTCCGCCTATCACCTGCTTCTAGCGGGCTTCGTCACTAACACTCTCATGTCGGTGGCCTTGAGTTTGCTTCCACGCTTCACGTCGGTCCATCCGCCACCACGGGTCGTTGGCCTGATCGCGGTCCCGGCCGCGGTCGGTCCCGTCCTCCTTGCTTTAGGCATCGTCGGCGATCCGACCATATTCATGGTCGGGGCGATACTGGAGGCGAGTGCGCTCATCCTTTTTGCCTGGACCGTGTTCGCGCTTCTCGTGCGTTCGACCGCGAGGCGGCCGAGCTTCGTCGCGTACGGGTGGGGCGCGTTGGCCATCACGGCCGGTGCGGCGCTCGGCCTGCTGTTCGCGATCGACCCACCGCTCAGGGCCTTTGCGCCGGCTCACGCGTTCACGAACCTGTTGGGATTCGTGGGGTTCTTCATGCTGGGCGCTTCCATGGACATGTACGCCCCCGCGATCTCCATCCGGGCCGCCCGGTTGCGCGGCCAATGGGTCGCGACGATGGTCTTGGCGATCGTCGGACTCTCTGGATCGGTGGCGGGCGTCCTGCTCTCCTTAGACATGGTCGCGCGCGGTGGACTGGTCCTTTATTCGATGGCGTTGCTGATTCACGCTTTGGGCGCCGTCGCGACGCTTAGGAGGACCGTGGCGTTGCGTCCCATGGCCGCCTGACGTCCATCTTCTTCGCTTGCCACAGGTCTTCCATGGTCGCCTTGGATTTTCCGGCCCAAGACTTGACGCGGATGGTCGCTGCGTGAGGATACCCGGCCGGGGGCGGGCAGGCACCTGGCCGACTTTGGTAGGACCCGGAGCGCCCGAGGTACGGGGGCGCGGCCGGCTGGTCACCGGCGCTTTCTTTCCTAATGCCCGCCCGGGGTGGCCGGGCACCCGCCGCATGCGTGTTCGTCCGGTCCCTGGGCGAGCATGTCGCTCCATGCGGGCGGCGCCGCTGGGTGGAGTCCGAGGGCGTGGACGTCTCCCTCGACGACCGTGCGCGTCAGGCGCGTGATCTCCACGAAGAACGGGTTTGCCCCCGAGGAACCGACAACCTCCTCCATGCGGCCGAGAAAACGCCCAGTGTGCGACTCGAGGAACTTACGCGTGGCGTCGAGGCAGGTGGCAGCGCCTTCTGCATCGCCCGCACGCTGGAGGACCGCTTCCCGGTGGCCAAGCGCGTAGAGGAAATCCAGTTCGAGCGCCACATGGTCCACACGGTCTCCTCCCGGGGCCGGAGCATAACCGAAGGCGCGGTAGAAACCCGAGATATCGGCAAGTTCACGCGCCTGCATGAAGGCGTGGGATGACGTGTAGTCCGTTTCGTAGGGCGAGCACGAGATCCTGCCCCCGAAAGTCGCATGGTAGGCGCCCTCGAAGGATTCGGCGTCGGCGAAGATCTCTCCTGCTTGGCTCAAAGTCTTGATGTTTCCCGACTCTGCCGGCGGTCCATCCGCGCCGTTGATTCGCGCGAGGCCCTCGCGCCACTCCGGGCTGCGGATCACCGCCCACGAGCGCCTGTCCGCGGCCAGGAAGCCCCATCTAAGGAGCGCGTACCGCTCCATTCGCGCCTCGGCGTCGGTGGGGGACATCTCATCCCTTCCTCAACGGAGGGTCGTCGCCCCCGCGCGCGTTCTCCATGCGCCGGCGAATGGCCCATGCGATGGCCGCCGCGGTGGCACCGGCCGCGATCGCGCCGGGTGTCGCGATGCCCGGGATCGACGACTTCGGCTTCTCGTCGGATCGGCCCTCGATCTGGAAAGAATGCCACTCGTAGGAAGGACTCTTGCGCGCGCCGACCTCGCCCTCGCCACCATCCCAGACGGCGAAGTTCATGGCTCCCTGCCCGCCGACCTTCAATGGCGGATATTGCGCGGGCAGGGGGCGAAGGAAGACGACGCTCCATGCGCCGTTTTCGAACGCGCTCTTGATCTGCAGATCGGGGTCCTCCGTGCGTGTCAGAGTGCCAAAGCCCTCGGTGACCATGACGTTGGCACGGCCTTCGTGAGGACGGTCCCCCACCTTGGCGAACGCCGCGTCGTTGGAGGGATTGTAGTAGTCCGCGTACTCGGGGTAGTGCGTCGTGCGGGCAGTCTCCTGCGCGATAGGGTCTTCCCAGTCCGGCTTCCACTGCCAGACGACGACGGGCTTCCCGGGTCCACCCATGAAGAAGGGCGGCAGTTCACCCGGGAGGGCGGGGAACATCACGGCGCACGCGTCCCGGTGGCTTCGGATGCCGACGTTGCCGTCACGCTTGGGATTCATCCACGAGAGGCGCACGCCGAATCGGCGACCATCGGTGAGCGCCTGCACGTCCAAGGCGGTGACGGCACCGCCACCGATGGGAAGCGTCATCTTCTGGGACGAGAGGTCGACGCGATAGGGCGGGCCGGCTTGCCACGCGGCGTCCGCGGGCGAGAGGGGGACCTCGTCCACCTTGCGCGCGAGGATCTTGGCCGTTTCCGCAGGTTGTGCCATGGTGTCTCGTTCCTCCTGTTCACGTGATGTTGAGTCGCGGGATCCCGAGGGCCGGATCGAACGGGTCGCGAACGACTTGCGGCTCGTACAACGGCGTCCGCGCCACCTCTTTCCCCTCGGCGTCGTACCCGATGGCGTCGTCGCCCTTGATCGCGAAGCGTTCGATGATTCGGTCGGTGCTTCCGAAGAGTTGGATGAGACCCACGATCTCCGGGTCGTCTTTGGCATTGCGGTACGTCTCGACCGCGTGGGGCACGCCGGGCCCGAACATCTGGATGAGCGGTTCGAAGGGGACGTGGATGGGGGGGATGTAGTAGACGTTGGGCTCAAGGCCGAGCTGTGGGTAGAGCGGGAGGCCCAGCTTCTTCTCGTGGACGAGGAAATCGAGAGGGTTGTCGGGTCTCGACTCGTCCGGGGGGCTCAGGAAACCGTTGATGCGGATCTTCCCGATGCAATTCTGCACGCATTGTGTCTGAAATCCCTTTTCGATCTGCGGAAAGCACGCGATGCATTTCTCTGAGACCTGCGTCGTCGTGCGGAAGAACGGCTTCTTGTAGGGGCATCCTTTCACGCATTCACGGTAGCCGCGGCAGCGGTCCTGGTCGATGAGGACGATACCGTCCTCCTCTCGCTTGTAGATGCTTCCTCGCGGGCACGCCGCGAGGCATGCGGGGTACGTGCAGTGGTTGCAGATGCGAGGGAGGTAGAACATCCACGGCACGTGCGGGATGAGCATCTTGACACCCTGTTGGACTATGTCGGCGACCTCGTCCTCCCCGATGTTCGGGTGCGCGTAATCCTCGTCCTCGGGACGATACCCGAGAACGCGCTCGCCGGAGGGCTTGGCCTCGAAGATCGTCTTGCCCCTGTACGTTTCCCCGTCCCACTCTTGGGGGCCGAGGAGTTCGAGGACCTTCTGGTCGTAGGCAAGGGGAAAGCCGCCGCGGGGCTTGGTCTCGACGTTGTTCCAGAACATGTACTCCTGACCGCGCCCGCTCGTCCACGCGTTCTTGCACGCGATGGTGCAGGTCTGGCACGCGATGCACTTGTTCGTGTCGAAGACCCAAGCGACCTGCCGCTTCGGGCGACTACCCTCGTACATGTAGTCCATCTCACGGCCTAGTTGCCAGTTGTAGACCTTGGGCATGGGATCAGATCCTCCGTATGTAGCCGCCGGCAACGAAACGCTTCACGGCATCCGTCTCGTACCCGGGTCTAAGACCTAGGGCGGCGGGTCGCCAAAGACCGCCGTCGGGGGCACCAGGTTCCGCGCGCGTGAGTCTCACGAACGATTCCTTCGGCGCGCCGTTCACGGTGTAGATGTCGACTTCGTATCCCTTTCCGATCTCTTGGCCGAAGAAGTTCTTGCGCGCCACGTCCTCGCCCATGAGGGTGGGTCTTAGCCAGGCGCGCGTCGCGGACTGGTGGGCACCGTAACGGAACATGGCCTGATAGCCGGTCGTGGGGCTTCGCGCGAGGCCGTCCGGGTTCGTCTCGTGGCCCTTCACGCTCCCGAACGTCGAGACGTACATGTTGTGGAACGTGCGCGCGACGCCGTGAGGGATCCCTGGGTAGTAACGTGCGCGTAGCAGGCCTCTTGCGACCTTGTATTCCTCCGTGCCGGTCTTCCAACCGCGGTAGGGCCGGTCGCCTGGGTCCCCGTCAAGCCAGACGTAGTCCCCGTCATCGATACCGAGTGACTTGGCGTCTTCGGGATTGATGTCAACGTATCCTTCCCCGACCCATGGCGTCCGCTTGTCGCGGCGGTACATGTCGCCAAAGGGGCCGAACCAGACCGCCATCATGTCAAGATCGACGGGCGTCGTGTGCGCGCCATGGCGGTACTTGGGTGTGATGTAGACATGCGAGAAACCGCGGGCGCGCAGGGGGTGGCGCGTCGCGACGAGCGCGTCGGCCGTGACCATGACGTTGCGGACTTGACGGCTCTCGGAGTCCAGGTCCGACGTCTTGAATCCCCAGTCCTCCGGTGTCTTTGGCGCGATGAACGAGTGGGGACGCGCGACGATGACGTTGGGCTCGTAGACCGTCGCATCGACCGGCTCGCGATGGACGGGAAGATTCTCTCCATGATCCCGGAAGTCGGACTCGTCACGGTAGAATTCGAGGCGCCCCGTCTTCGTGTACCAGGGTTTGCTGTCGTGGATCTGCTCATAGCCCATCGTCTTCGGGGTCGTCCGCGTCATGAGAAGCGCGGGAATGCCCTGCTTCGCCTTTTCGTGCAGTTGGGCAAAATCGTAGCCCTTGAGCGTCGCGCTCGTGTCGATGATGCGCTGAAGGTATACCTCGGGTCGTCCCTCAAGGGCGAACTTGAAGTAGTCGCTTAGACGCGCGTCTCCCGTCTCGCGCGCGAGAGCATCCGCGATGCCTGCGACGATATCGAGGTCGGAGCGCGTGTCGTGCAGCCGCGCGAATGGCGTGACGGGGAAGACCTGGAAGAACGGGTTCGTGACGCTCGCCGTGAAGTCTGGACTCTTCGTCTCGGCCCAGGAGTCGACGGCGAACACGATGTCGGCATACTCGCACGAGGCCGTCCACCACCAGTCGGCGACCGTGATGAGCTCCATGCGCGGAAGCGTGTTGTTCACGACGTCGTAGTGCCACTTCGCGTTCCCGATGATGCTGTTCGAGTTCGACAGCATCAGGGCCTTCGACGGCGTAGGCATGTGGCTTGGGCCGGTGAAGAGCTTCTTTCCAGCGCGCAGCGGCCGGTCACCGTAGTTCCAATAGTGCGCGGATTCGTACTTGAAGAGCTTGCGCTTCTTGACCGCCGAAGCGGCAAGGGCGGGATCGAGCGAAGGGGCGAACGGGTCCTCGGTCACCCAGGTGGGAAGGCCGTTGAAGAACGCCGACCGGTAGTTGCCCGCATAGGAACCGACGTTCCCGCCGGGCTTTCCGACGTTGGCGGTGAGGGACGCGACGAGAAGGACTGCGCGATCCTTGAGGTCCGCGTTGAAGAAGTGGTTGGGCCCCATCCCGCAGGCGAAGAGCGTCTTTCCCGGATGGGCGGCGATGTCGCGCGCGAGACTCGTGACGGCCTCGGGCGCGAGCCACGTGATCTTCGAGACCGACGCGGGATCGTAGCTTTGGGAAAGGTGCTCACGCAATACGGCGAAGAGGGGCCGAGCGTTCACCTTCTCGCCGCCCACGAGCGTGACCTCGTGCGCGCCATCGAGGTCAGGCTGGATGTCGCCTTCGAGGAACCGCGCGCCCGTGTCGTCCATGGTCACGACGCGTGGCGCGTTCGCGGCCGCGTCCCATACGACGTAGTCCCCCCACGCTTCGCGCAGCGCCGTCGTGAGGATCGGCTTGCCCTGGAGGCCTGGTGCGACCGCGGACTCGCCCTCCTTGAGGACGAGGACCTCCGCGAGCTCGGCCGGAGCGTATCCCGGGATGATGTCACGCGCATTCAGCCGCTCGTGCGTGTCGGTGCGCACTAGGAGGGGAAGGTCCGTGAAGGCCTTCACGAAGGCTTCGTCGTAGAGCTTCTCGCGGAGGATGACCTCGGCGAGACCGAGGGCGAGCGCGGTGTCGGTGCCGGGGCGGAGGATGAGGACTTCGTCGGCCTTGTTGGCGGTCGCTTGGTACTCGCACGCGATGACGACGACCTTCGTGCCCTTTAGACGCGCTTCGGTGAGCCAGTGGCTGTCCGGCATCTTGGTCGTGATCCAGTTGATACCCCAAAGGGTCACGATGTCGGCTTGCTCCACGTTCACGAGGTCCCAGTCCATCGTCTGCTGGCCCGTGACCAGGGGGTGGCCCGGCGGGAGATCGGTGTGCCAAGCATAGCTGTCCCACCCACGTGCACCGTATGCGTGGGCCGCGTCTACTTCACGGATGCCGGCGTCGAGGAGCGCGAGGCCGTTGGCCAGTCTGTACATGGCTATGAGGCGAAGCGCGCCGAGAAAGGCCATGCCGCCGCGGATCTTGATGGCCTGCGTCCCGGCGCCGTGCATGGCCTCGATCATGGACTCGTCGTACTCTTGGGCACGCAGGCGACGAGCACCCTCGTCGCCGGAGTACGTTCGGGCGATGTTGTCGAGCGCCTTGGCGGTGAGGGTGAAGGCCTCGTCCCACGTCGCCTTCACGTAGGTGTCACGGCCGCGTTGCATGTACTCGGCGGCTGGTCTTCCGTCCTCGCCGCGGGGAAAACCGGCTTCGGCCCATCGCTTGAACCCCGCGCGGATCATGGGCGATTTCGGGCGGCGGTTACCGTGGATTCTTCGCAAGAGCGCCAGGCCCTTTTGGCACAGACGCGGGTCCCAACGCGCGCTCATCTTGTTGCCATAGATGTCCGTGGCCTTGCCGTAGCCGTAACTGGGCCCGATACGCACTATGTAGTCGTTCTTCACGTAGGCCTTGAGATAACAGTTGTGTGTATCATTGGGGGCGCAAAGGAAGACAAAGGACGAATCTTCCAAGAACAGGTTGCGATAGATCTTCTCCCAACCTCGATCCGGGTACGCCTTGAGCGGGTTGTCCACCCGCACCACGGGCTGTAACGCCGCCAGGGCCGGGCCCTCTGCGCGGGCTAGGATCCCTTGAACATCGAGTAGATCCTCCGCGAGGACGGCGCCCGCACCCGCGAGGGCGGCCTTCTTCAGAAACGTCCTGCGATCGAGCCCCGGATCCGCGCTGGTCACGTCCTGCCCCGTCCGTGTTCCGTCGCATCCTTCCGTCTCGCTACGTCGCACGCCATAGAACCATTCCCCTCGTCGATGTCCGAGGAGCGAGAGAATCACCCATGTTTATTGTCCCTGACGTGTCAGGTTTTCGGCTTTTCATCGGAAGGAGATCAGAGTAGCGCGGGCGCGAGAGTCCTGGTGGCAGCGATCGCAAGTACCGCCCCGAGAGATCTTTGGACCGTGAGAGCCGACAACCTGAACGCGCCGACCCTTGAACCCAGGAGTCCACCGAGGACGGCGAACGGCCCGAGGGCCCAAAGTAGCGAGAGATCGAGATCGGTCAGGAGAGCTCGCGCGGCGAGGCCGCTCACGGAATTAAGTACAATGAAGGCCGCGGCGACCGGTGCGGCGCCCTTCGCGTCCGTCCAGCCGGCGAGGATCAAGAGCGGGCTGAGGAATATCCCGCCACCGATGCCGGTCGCGCCGGCCAGGAAACCGAGGCTCGCGCCCGCGCCAAGTGCTGCGAAGAAGAACGTGGGCGATCCTTCCTCCACGATCGGACGTGATTTCAAGGTCGGAAGCAAGAGAAGTCGCGCCGCCGCGAAGAGAAGCGCAGTGCCGAGGATGAGCGCCTGCACGCGCGGCTCTATGTGATGGGAGCCCCCGATGAACGCGGCGGGGACCGATGCGAGCGCGAACGGTACGAGGACGCGTGGCCTGAAATGCCCGGCGGCCTTGTAGTTGGCGAACGCTATCCCCGCGACGGCCACGTTGATGACCAGGACGGGTGCTGCGACGTCGGCCGGCGCGAAACCCGCCAGCATCAGGACCGCCAAGTACGCCGTGGCCCCCCCGTGGCCGACCGAAGAGTAGATGACGGCGGCCACGAAGATGCCAATCGCGACGAGCCACCCTTCGAGCATCGTTCAGGTTTTCCTCGCTTGCCCCTTGTGCTCCGCGACGGTCTCGTCGATCCACGTCTGCGTGGCGACCGCGCTCGGGAACCCGATAGTCGTCGCGGCAAGCAACGCGGTGTGGCGCAGTTCCTCTGTCGTTGCCCCGGCCCCCAGGGCCCGTCGTGCGTGCGCGTGGACGGCGCCTTCCAGTCGCGCCCCGATGCTGATGCCGAGCTTCACAAGCGATTGGGTCTTGGCGTCGAGCGGTCCGGCGCGCGCGCAGGCCGAACCGAGTTGGTCGTGCGCCGCCGCGATCTCCGGGTGCTCGTCCTTCAGTTTGGTGTACGCTTTGGGTAGTTTTTCCATGGTTTCACGTCCCGTTTCGTCTTCTTGGGATGATAACTATGCTTCCCCGTTCTATGCCGTGAGGCGAGCTCATGAGCGGTCACTCTCCCGTTGTCGCGGCCGTGTCTCGCCGTGGACCCGGCGGAGGTGGTCCTTGAGCCCCGCTTCGCGTAGCGTGGCGCCACACTGCGAGCACGCGATGAAAGCGCCGCGCTTGCCCGGTGGAGGCTTGCGTCGCGAGTTGCCAGTCGCACCCCAGAGGCCGACGCGTCTCGCGACGAGAAGTCCGCCTCCGATCACGGCGACGAGCAGGGCGGCTGCGGTGAAGACCTGCGAATACCGTTCGGTGATGGGGGCGGGTTCGCCCTCAGCGGAGGCGAGGACGGCGAGGTCCCACGCATCGTACGAGGAGTTGCTATGGTCGCCGTTCGCTGCGAGGCCGGCGAGCTCCATTGTGACGGGACCTGTCCCGGGCTCCGGAGCGGTCCATTGGACGCGCCACTGCCGTTGGTTCGCGCCCTCGTGGGTGAAGCTGAGTTCGCCCCACGTCGAAGGCGCGAATGGGGTCTCTTCATGGCCGCCCGCCGTCATGTCGTGCCAGGTGTCTCCCTTCTTGCTCAGCATCACCGCGTCGCTGGCGAGGGGGACGGCGAGCTTGCCGGCCGACGCGCGGAGGTTGAAACCACCCGCGTGGCCACCCTGCGTCGTCACGCTTGGCGGTCCGCCAAGGATCGAGATCTTGAGATCGTAGTTTCTCCCTGGCGCGTACGTCTGGGGAAACCCGTCGAGGACCACCTCGACGTCGGATGCGGGAGACGGCGAGTGACAGACGCACCCGGTCGCGGCGTAGCCGACGATGCCGTGAGGATTCGCCTCCGCGGCCGAAAACGCCACGAGGAGGAGAGCGATGGCAGCGAGCGAGACCTTCAGCGAGGCGCCGACGCGGCGAGCGAACCGCCGCCCGTGGGCCTTTGGCGCCTGTTCGCATCCATCCCGGGCTGGTGGCGCGTCGCAGACGTCGGCCGGGCCTTCGCGTAGGATCCCTCGCGGGCGGGGCGCCCAGGTCTTCCCACGGGACTGGTCCGCAGGCACGGTTTGAGGCATCGTCCGTTCACCACCCGCCCTTCGAGTCCGCCCCACGGGCGTTCAATATCTCGCGAGCCTCTTTTCGAAAGTCGATGGGAAAGGCCTCGGCGCCGACGTACGCGGGGAAGACGATGGGAACGACCGGGAACAGGTCCACGATCGACCAGAGATCCATCCATAATCCCCGGGCCGGCTCTGTGGGCCCTATGACGCGGACCGAATCCCCGATCTGGCCCGCCCTCTTCACGATCTCGTTTACGGCCACCGCGGATTCCGCGGCCCTGGATATCGAGGCGCTGCACGGTTCGGTCCGCGGGCACGCGACGAGGACCATCCCGCAGGCGCCCCGGCGAAGGCTCGCGAGCATCAGGCCGGGGCTCACCGCGGCAGCGCACGGGACTTCCAATGGGAGCACCAGCCGCCGGAGCCTCTCTCGATCCCGGTCGCCCGTCACGGACGCGAGGGCGGCCGGCGAGCCGACGAGGAGGAGGGGCCCATCCCGCTGCGTGCTTTGCAACAGGAACTCGATCCGCCGAAGGAGTGAACCCTCCGTCGACCCGGATAGCTCCAAAGCACCCGAGGGGCAGGCCGCGACACAGATGCCGCACGAGACACACGTCTCCTTCGAGACTCTTGCGGTCCCGTTGGTCGCGATCGCGTTCACGGGACAGGCGTCGCGGCAAGTGGTGCAACCACGCGCCGCTTGGCACTTTTCTTCACTCACCACGGGCACCGTGACGGTGACGGGGACCACGTACGATCTCGCGGGCTCAGTCTCTGACGCCTCCCGTACCCGTCGCACGTCGATGACGTGCCTTGCGTCCTTGCCGAGCGGGCGGTAATCCGTTGCAGAAGAGGCGGTGGCCGCCGCCAAGAGCGCCAGCGTCTCGAGGGGCATGGGCCCGTGCAACACCGTGGAAACGCTGGCAGCCGGAATGGCCTCGAAGTTCATGTCGTCCACTTGCGAAAGCCTCGCGAGCTCCGCCGTGAACGGCGACAGGTCGCGCGTCCCGTTGGACACGGTCACGACGCACTCCGTGCCCTCGGCCACAAGATTCGGGGCGATGCGTCGTGGGTCGGGGGGGATCGTGTGCGTCAGCACGATCGTGAACTGGGCCGGCAGGAGAGATCGCAACTTTGCCGCGAGCCTCTTTCCGGGCACGCCGCGTCTCGCATCGTCGACAACCACGACGGCCGTCTTCATTCTTCGTCACTCCCCGCGTTCGACCGCGAAGGCGCATGTTCCGGACGTGGTGTCGAAAGGACCTCCTGCACGTCTAGGCCCTTCATCGCAGGCGCCGTACCGATCTCGAAGGCAATGGCCGCACGTTTGTGGAACCTCGGGTACGCCCCCTCGATGGTCCCGGTGATGGCCCTTTGCCTGGAACCGGCGGCGAGGTGGCGGACCAAGTGCTCACTCTGTCGATCGAACGTCCGTGAGAGGGCCGGGTAGGTCGCGCCCCGCCGTTCCCCCGTAGGCGCGAGATCGGCCTCCACGAAGCCCCGAGCGTGTCTCTCGAATCTGGCCCGGGATCGTGGCACGCCTAGTGGCGACGCCCTTGACCGTGATGGCATTCCCGACTTGGTCTTTCCCCGTGTATCCGCGATCACGGCTGCATCACCGCCGCTTTTACGTCCTCTTGACTCCAGAATGGCGCGCGCCGACTCGCAGCCTCGGTGAAGAGTCTGGAGATCTCCGGGCGCCCCGCCCCCCGGCGAAGAGGTCCAAGGACATCGACGAGGTTGTCGTCGCGCATGAGGCACGGTTTGAGGAGTCCATCATGGGTAAGCCGAAGTCTCTTGCAGGCGCGGCAGAAATCGGGATTGTACTGCGGACGCGTGACTTCGACCGCTGTGCGGGCCAGTCTGAACCTCATGCGTCCGTGGAGCCGGTGCCGTTCCTCCGAGACCGCCATGCCCTGCAATCGGGTCTCGAAGTCCGCAAGGTCGATCCTTTCCTCCAGCAGACCCGGAGGTGAGCCGGGAGGAGCGTGGAGCTCGATGAACTGTACCATGACGCCCTGGGATGCGGCCCACCGGATGAACTCATCGAGACCGTCGGTGGTCCTCCGGGTGACGACTGCGTTGACCTTGACGGGGTCGAGGCCGGCCGCCACCGCCTCGCGGATGCCATCGAGCACCGGTTCCAAACGCCCCCCGGTGGCCTTCGCATACCCGGACGCGGTAAGAGCCGGTAGGCTGACGTTCACGCGCGTGAGGCCCGCCGCCTTGAGTCTTCGCGCGTTTCGCCGCAAGAGCTGTCCATTAGTGACCAAGGAGACCTCTTCGAAGAGGGGCGCCGCGCGTGCGACGATCCTGGCTATGTCGCGCCGCAGGAGCGGCTCGCCTCCGGTGATCTTGAGAAAACGGATCCCGAGGTCGCTCGCCACCTCGCATAGGGACTCGACCTCATCCGCGGTCATGATGTCGGCTCCCGGCCGCATACCCTCACGGTGGCAGAACCAACAGGCCAGGTTGCAGTCGCTCGTCAGGCTGATGCGCAGATCGTCGACCGGGCGTCCGAACGGATCTACCAATGGGCCGGCGCCGCCAGCCGTTGCGATCATCGCCGGTGTGCATTCGCCGCGACCGCTCCCCTTCCCCATCAGGCCACCCCCTTCGCGCGGCAATCGAGGCAGAGGGAGGCCCAGGACGGTGAGTCGACAGTGCCGATCATGGTCAAGATGCGCCTCTGCATGGAGGCGGACGCGATCACCGAGCTGCACTTCCTGCAACTGACCACGGCCTCGCGTTTGAGCACGCGTCGGCCCGACTCTACGAGCGCCGAATCAGCCACCCTCAATAGCCTGATGGCGCCTTCTTTCGGCTCGGGACACGCCGGGAGGCACAGTGCGCACCCGACGCAGAGCGAGGGGTGGAACGCGATGTTCAGCCCCGTACCCGTCTCTTCCGTCCGCAGTGCACCCGTGGGGCAGACCATGGCGCACGTGCCGCAAAGGGTGCACGCATCGCCTAGGCGGATCTCGCCGAGGCTCAGCGCGGGGTCCTCGATGCGAAGCGACCTATTGGTCGCCGCCGCGAGCGCCGCCACGACGCGCGGCGGCGCATCGTGGTCGAAGGGGAGCGTGACGGATGCCCTGGGCATGCCGTTCGGTGCGGGCTCGACAGTGAGGCGTTCCGGACCACAGACGAGTCCATCCGGAAGATCCGAGGCCTTGAGGATCGCCTCGGCGGCCCTGGTCGATCGGGGCTGTCCCAATCCTTCTGTGGCAGACGTCTCACGGGCTGACCGGCATGCACTTGTGCAAGGGACGAGAGCGACCTGGGAAGCGCCAAGGAGGAGTCCCGCAATCAACCAGGTCGGCGGCACCATTCTCGTGCACGGGACCTCGACCGGATACCAGCCCTCGGCCATCGGGAGAGGGACGTTACCCGCGCAAGCGAAGACGAGGCCGGCGGGAGCAGGGGCGGTTTCGAGGATGGCGCGAACTTGCGCCTCGATCATCTTCGACGAGAACGCGGGATCCATGAGTGCCCCCGTCGGGCAGGCGGAGACGCAAAGGTCGCATCCCGTGCATCTTCCCGGATCGATCCTCATGAGGCCGCCGTCGGTCTCGATCGCTTCAAAGGGGCATGCCCGCACACAGGCGCGGCAGCCTGTCTGGAAGGCGCACCGGCGCGGGGCGAGGACGGGAATGGATTGGTACTCGAAGTGGACTCCCGTGAAGAGCGCCCGGCGGCTGAGGCTTCGTGCCAACCGGGCCTTGCGGCCCTCGGGAGGCGAATCCTCGAACGCTCGCGCGCGTGCCACGGCTGCGTCCACCATTACGGGCCGACCGTCTCCCTTGCCGGGTGGTGGGGGGATCTGGATGCCGAGCGGGTCGAGGCCTGCCCTGATGGCAGCCGCCTGGAACTCGGCGATCAATGGCCTTCCATCGCAGAGCAGAAGGACAAGACGGTCTGACCTCGTGGCCTTGATGCGGCGTTCCGCCTCGTCCGGTCGGTGGCAGAGATCCCTGACGCACTCCATCACCTCATCGGCGCCCTCAAGCCCGAGGTCGCCATCCGGGCGATCCGCGCATAGGAGCACAAGTACGCGCCTCACGCATCGACCTCCTTCACCGCGGAGCCGCCTAGGGCCCGCAATACGGCGACATCATGCGCGAGAAACGCCTGTGCCGAGTCGACGACGAGCGCGTGGAAGCCGAACCGATCGTGCGCGCGCACTGCGTCGCGGAACCCGGGGAACCATCGCGTGACGTGACTCTTGAGAAATGTCAATTGCGAGTCGCGGATCGCTTCCGCCGCGTCTGCGTTCGTTTCCTCGAGCGCACGGGCTTCCGCCCCCGCGAGGACGGCCAAGACCTCCAGTTCGACCGACGCCTGGTCAGGCCTTCCTTCGAGGCCGCGCACCGCTTCGATGCCGTGGTCAGTGTAGAACCGCGTAAGCTCCGCGAGGTCTTCTCCCGGGCCGCCTGCCTTCGTGCCGAGGTACTCGAACCCGAACGGGGGACAAAGGACGCCCTCCGCGTTGGAGGCGAAGAGGCGTGCGTACGACGCACGGGCCGCTTCCACGTCGACGCCGCGCGTGAGGGTCTTTGCGAGCCGACCGAGTTCCAACCTCAGGGGAAGCGACGCGGCCCCATCGGCCAGAAGTCGTCCCGCTTCATGGTCGAGTCGCTCCAGGCGGGCGGGGTCGGGGAGGAGGAGCGCGGAGGCGTGGAACCCGTAGAGTCCTTCACGAAGCGAAGCTAGCCGACCTTCGCCCTCATTCAACCTTCCCCATCCCCCTGTCGGGCAGGATCTCGTAGACGACCGCGGCGAGGAACACGAGTGTGACACCGATGACGAAGAGGCCCGGTGCGAAGGGAACGCGCGGATTGCTGAACTCCTCGCTCGACGGGGGAAACCCCCATGGAGCGGCGAAGAGGAAATAACTGGTCACCATCAGGACCGCTCCCGCCGTCACCATCGCGAGGGCCACGACACCTCTGCCCCTCATTGCGGCCCACTCTCCTCGACTGGAAGGATCGGGAACGCCTTCATGAAAAGAAGGAAGAGCATCGCCCCGAGCGCGAAAAGGCCGAGGATGACGCCTATCTCGACCATGGTGGGCGAATAAGAACCGGCCTCGTACGGCATCAGCATCCCCACGGTCTGCGATGGCACCACAATGAGGTAGCGCTTCTCGATCGCCGCGACGTTCACCATGAGGCCCACGAGGACCAAGGGCCCGATGGACCACTTCTTGGTGAACGCCATCCAGACGAGCGCCGCAGCCGAAAGGGCGAGCAGCGCGACCGCCGACCAATAGATGCCGGAAAACGCTCCCGTGAGCATTGCGGCGGTCACGCGGGCGTCCGCCGCACTCGCGGCGTAGACACCGGTGAGGAGGTCTACCAGGATGAAGTAGAGGTACGTGAGCGTCAAGACGAGGAGGAAGAGACCCAGCAGCTTGAAAACGGGTCGCCCGAGTCTCTGCTCTTCGCCGAGGACGCGCCGCAGAAGGGCCGCGACGACGATGAGTAATCCGACACCCGAGACTCCCGCGAGTACTACGAATCCCGGCGCTTGGAGCGCGCTGAACCAGCCCGGTCGGCCTACCTGCAGGCCGAAGACGAAACCGAGTGTCGAGTGGGCCGTCACTAGCAATGGGACGATACCGAGGGCGAGCCAGAAACTAGTCTTCCGGTGCCGCTCCCGTTCAACCTGCGTGTCCCTGTACCCGGCCGCCCACATCCTATGGAGCCATTGTAGCGGGCCCGGATGCTTGGCACAGATGGCCGCGTCGCGGCGTGCGTCTAGGTAGAAGTAGACGAGGCTCGCGAAGAGGTAACCCGACGTGACGAGGGTGAAAGTGCCGAAGAACGGCGATTGTGGCCTCGCGTAGAGGAAGAGGTTGATGAGACCGCGCTCTGGTCGGCCGATGTCGATTATGATGCTCAACGCACCCAGAATGATGGTGATGACGGTGAGAAGCTCCGCGATCCGAGCGACTGGCCGCAGTTCCTTGATGTCCATCAGGCGGATGAGCGCCGCAATCACTATGCCGGCGAAGCTTACGCCGATGAAGTAGACCACGAAGACGATGTATAGGCCCCACGGGGCACCGCCCATGGTGCCGACGTCGCGCATCCCTGTGACGATCTCCCCTTCCTCTAGCTGCCGCCAGTACTGGGAGAGGCCGAACGCGAAGATGGCGGCTGCCACGAGGAACGCGATCCACCAGCCTGCCGTCAGCTTGCCCACGCCGTACGGAAGGCCATCGATTGCCCGCTCCTCTTTACCCGTAGCCATTGCCATGTCTAGAGCCTCCCTTTCACCGTTTCAATGGGTCTCGACTCCGCGGTGGGCGGAGTGCCGCCGATGTAGTGGACGCGGGGCGACGTGCCTGCCTCCTCGAGGAGCCTGAAACTCTTGTTCTTGGCGAGAAGTTTCGAGACGGAGCTGTTCGGATCGTCCAGGTCGCCGAAGATGAGGGCGTCCACCGGGCAGTTGGCGACACACGCGGGTTGGAGTCCCTTATCAAGCCGGTGCACGCAGAAAGTGCACTTCTCCATGACACCCTTGTAGTGGCCGCTGCCCGAGACGAGCCGGCCGTCAGGACCGAAGCGCTTGTCGTGGTCGGGGTTCTTGTACGGGGGAACCGCGCCTCCCGTAACAGCGACGATCGAGGGATCGTGCCAATCCATGTATTGCCGCTTCTCGGGTGCTTTCCAATTGAAGTAGTTGACGCCGTAGGGGCAAGCGACCTCGCAGTAGCGGCACCCGATGCAACGCTCGAAATCGGTGAGCACCAGCCCGTCCTCGCGCTTGAAGCGGGCGCCGACGGGGCAGACTTTCACGCAAGGCGCGTTGTCGCAGTGCTGGCAGGGACGAGGAAGGAAGGTGACCTTCGAGTCGGGGTATTCGCCCTCCTCGAAGCGGAAGACGTGCATCCAGAACTCCGCCTCCTGCGTGTTGTTCTCGATCTTGCACGCCATCATGCACGCTCTGCAACCCATGCAGGCGTCGAGGTCGATGACCATGCCGTGCTTCACCATCAGGCGACACCTCCGATGTCCTTGGTGACGCTGACCTTGACGTGGAACGACTGGTCGGCGGTCATTCCGACATAGCCCGGACCGGTGAAGAACAGCGCGTTCGCGGTGGGTCCTTGGCCGACCGATCCGGTGTGCCGCGCGACATTCCCATAATGGTGGGGTAGGCCGACGACATCGGGCCGGATGGTCTCTCGCAGGGCTGCCCGCACCCTGATCTTTCGCGTCTCGCCCGTGACGGCGTTGTGCGATTCGACCCATACCCAGTCACCCTCGCCGATGCCGTGGGAGCGCGCAGCCTCCGTGTTGATCTCCAGCATCTGCTCTGGAGCGAGCTCCGCGAGGAGGGGAACCTGCGAGGCGCGGCCTTGCTTGAACTCTATCTTCTTGTAGGAGACGAGGGTGAAGGCGTACTTCGCCGGGCTCGAATCCATCGTGGGGGCGCGCCAAGTGGGGAAGGCCGTGTAGTCCAGCCAGTAGAGCTTGTTCGCCTCCGCCTCGGAACCGAAAGCCGTCTTCATGGCGTGCTGCGTTTCGACCAGGGATGCACCATAGAAGCGGTGGACTATGACCTTCGTCGGGTCCAACGCACTCTTGAAGGGCGGGCTGCTTGCGAAGCCATAGAACTTCTTCGCCGACACGGCACCTTTGACCTTGACTCCGTTCTTCTCGAAGAAGGAGACGCCCTCGGTTATCCCCTGCTGTCTTGCCCAGGCGTCGAAGACTGCGCGCGTCGTCGGTTTCGTTTCAGTGGGAAGGGCGTTCGCGTCCTTCAGCCCGAGCACGCGGTTCATCTCCGCGATGAAGCCCTTCGCGCCCGTCAGGTCGCCCGTCTTCTCGCAGAGATCGATGTAGATGTCTATCTCGCCCTTGGATTCGAACAACGGATCGGTGACGGGGACGCGGATGACGGAGGCGTCGGTGTACATGTCGCTCCCGCTGTTCGGTCCTTCGTACTTCTCCATGGTCGCCGCGGGCAGGATGACGTCCGCGAAAAGGTCGGCCGTTCGCGACATCCAGGGGTCGATCGCTGCGACGAACCTGTACTGCCCCAACATGCGTTCGATGTCCGGTTGCGACGCGAAAGAAACGCTCATGTTTGCCATGTGGATGAGCAGGACCTCGGGGATTGTGGCCGGATCGACCCCCCATTTGGCGGGGTCCTTGAAAACGGTGGCGATGACGCCGGGATTGCCGCTGTTGATCGGGTAGTACTTGCTGTCCGCGAGCGCATAGTTGTAGCCCGTCGCCTTGACCTTTGGGTGTCCGAGTTTTTCGTAGTTCTTGTACTCCTTCCACGTCGAATCGATGCGCTGTCCGCCGACGGCCTCGACGGCGCCAAGAAGCATCATCACCATCAGCATGATCCTGATGGCGCCGAAGCCGTGCTCCTGCTGCGACATGTGGTATGCCATGATGCTCACAGGGCGGTAGGGTAGCTTCACGCCCTCGAGCTCGATGGTGCTTCCGATCTGCGCGTTCTCGACCAGGTCCTTGGCGACTTGGCGGATGGACGCCTCCGGGACGCCGCACACCGAAGCGGCCCACGTGGGAGTATACTGCTCGACGTGCGTCTTGAAGAGTTCGTACCCCGTCTTCGCGTTCTTGCCGTCGATCGCGTAGCTCCCCTCGAGGGCGGGGGTCACGCCTGCCGCGTCGAACGGAACGGCGGTGCCCGTGGCGGTGTCCCAGACAAGTTCCTTCGCCACGTCGGTCTCCTTGCCGTCCTTTGTGACCTTGACGGTCTTGGTGAGGAAGAGCCCGTCCTCGCCGACGAGATATGTCGCGTTCGTGTACTTCGTGAGGTATTCGCGATCGATCTTGCCACCTGCCATTATCATGTGGGCGAGCGCTAGTCCGAACGCCATGTCGGTACCGGGCCGTATCGGGATCCAGTCGTCGGCGTGCGGACCGGCGCCGCGCTCGCGCGGGTCTATGTGGACGACCTTCAGGCCCCGGTCCTTTGCTTCGACAAGTTGCCGGTTCCACGTGATCCAGCAGTACTTGTTCCCGCCGCCGTTCGTAAGGTTCCAACCCCAGGACAGGACGTACCGCGTGTGCTTGAAGTCCGGATGCAGAACACCGTGGGGACCGATCGTGTACTCGCAGGCCCGGTAGCCCGCGTCGCTGCAGTAAGCGCCGTGGCCGAACTTGACGGTCCCGAGCGCGGTCGTGAGCGCGTCGTCATAGATCGTCTCGGACTTGCTGCGGCCCTTCTGCCAGACGATGCCCTTGTTCTTGGCGCGCGCTTCCTTGACACGGTCGGCGACGATGGTGAGCGCTTCGTCCCAGGAAGCGGAGCGGAAGGTGCCGGGGACCCCCTTTCCGTTGGTCCTCACCAACGGCGTCTTGATCCTGTTCGGGTCGTAGAGGCATTGGATCTGTGCGATGCCCTTCGGACAGAGTTTCCCGACATTGCGCGGGTTGTTGGGGTCTCCTTCGAGCTTCACGACGCGGCCGTTGATCTTGCGGGCGAGCATGCCGCATTCCTGCTTGCCGATCCAGCACGTCGTGGGCACCCACTCCTCCGTCAACGGCGCAGGCGCCCCGTCGGCCGCCTTCACGGTCTCAAGCAGCGGCATCTCCGACATCTTCATGGCGACATAGGTCGCCGCTCCGGTCGTCGCCGCAGCCTTCACGAACGTGCGTCTTGTCATGCGCATGTTCTTCACTCGCTCCCGTTCGCGCGTTTCTGGGCAAGACCTCCCATGCGGGCTTTCTCTTCCGGATCCTCTTTTTCTTCGTCGTCTGTGGGACCGGCCCGCTGCGCCGTCTCTGTCGACTCTGCGCGTCTCAGTTCCTGCTCCAGTTCGCGCTTTCCCTTCTCGTACTCGCCCTTCGCCTTGCCGACGCTGCGGGCAAGCTCGGGGATCTTGTTCGCTCCGAAAAGGAGGACGATGACGACGAGGAGGAGTCCGATCTCAGCGGGGCCGAGGTTGAAGGCGAATATTGGCGGCAGTTCGTTCAGCATGGTGTCAGTGCTCCGATTCGTGTGGTCATTGCATCACGTTCTTTCGAGGATAGTGTTCCGACGGACCGGCCCGACCGGGGTTGATCGTAATAGGTCGGGTCGGCCGACGGAAGTGGATGTTGCGTGGCGAAGAGCAAGCGCCTTGCATCCATGCGGCAACGACAGGGGTGGGTCATCACATGCTTAGGTCGCAGTCGAACCGCAACGTAGTATTGTTGCCGCGCCACCATCATCCACCTGATAGGTCAGTAGAAACAAGCCATTTCAGGAGCGCGAGCGTTTCTCTTGGCTGATTCTCGGACGTGATAAGCGACGGGCGAGTGGATACGGGGGGAGGGGAAACGCCCTCGGAGGCCGCGGGGTCTTATTGCCGCCACCGGACTGGTCGGGCGTTTGCATCTTTTGACGCGCCAGAAGATCCGACGGACCAGGCGCCTCGACGGATCCCGTGCCACAAGAAGGCGCATCGCGGCGGAAAACGCCGGAGTGATGACGACCCACGGCTCGCCCGTCACGAGCGCGTTGTATGAAATCCGGCCCGCGGGTACTGAGCGACGTCTCGGGCAACGCAAGAGAATCCGGGAGGCGCGGGTCCCAGTGGGCTTGGTTGATTAGGTCAAGGACCTTGTAGGGGAGCCTCCGTGCCCGCGCCTCTCGGTGTAGGGTTCCGTAGGTCCGGCTCGGGTCTTCTAATCTTTCCCGGACTGGTAAGGATAGGGATGCGTCCGTCCTCTTGGCAGTGACGCCTCGCGAACATCGCAAACTGATCGAAAATATCGTGGTCACGGATGAGGCCCTTGCCACCCAGTCACCTCTTCTCGGGGACGATGCGACCGCATTTCGAGATTGTCCGGACGGTGCCCGCCGGCCTTGTACCGGAGACCTGGTCTAGCGTTGCTACACTTCCAGGATCCGAGTTATCCCCTGTTCACCACGGATGCTGCAGGGTCGTTGCGAAGGGTCGGTTTTCCGCCCATCGTGGCACGGTCGTACTGGTCCTATGTGAAGGCGATCGACGTGTTGAAGGAAGCTGTCCCCGCATCGGCGGTTCCCGAGACGAACTGGTTTCTCGCGCGCCTCATCCAAGTCGCTCTCGACTGGTGGAACAGACCGCCTTCTCTATTGACCTCGAGGGAATCGCCGGTTCTCGCCGACGAGCCCAAGGCATCAACCCCGGACATGTAAGGTGGAACCGTGATCAGGTGTGCGATAGGCGCCGGGTGCCCCCATGCGTGGTCGGGGCCCACGGATCGCCCGATGACGATGCACGGAATGGCCAAGTACACGTCTACTCATTCCCCGTCCAGTGCCCGTAATACGCCAGACGAATGGTCACGTGCTTCTGTTGACGATCGACCGCCCCGAGGCGATGAACGCGCTCGACCCCGAAACGAGCGACGCGCTCACCACCGAATGGCTGCGTTTCCGGGACGACGAGGCACTCCGCGTCGCGGTCCTCACAGGTGCGGGCGACAAGGCCTTCTCGGCAGGCATCGACTTGAAGAGACTGGGGGAATGGTATGGTCGTGTCCCACCGGAGCGGCGCCGCGAAGTGTGGGACCGGGAACCAGGCCTCGGTGGGATCACCCGCAACCTCGACGTCGGCAAACCCGTCATCGCCGCCATCAACGGCCACTGCCTCGGCGGCGGACTCGAACTCGCCCTCGCCTGCGACATGCGGATCGCGAGTGAGAAGGCCACGTTTGCGCTGCCCGAGCTGAAGTGGGGCATCATCCCGGGCCAGGGAGGGACCCAGCGGTTGCCGCGGACTGTCGCTCCCGGTCACGCGCTCGAAATGGTCCTCTCGGGAACGGCGATCAGCGCCCGGAGGGCATACGAGATCGGCCTCGTGAACGCCGTCACGGCGCCCGCCGAACTCATCCCGAGTGCGCTCCGGTTGGCCGAAACCATCGCGTGTAATCCGCCCCGCGCCGTGAAAGCCGCGCGTGAGGCGGTGCTACGAGGGCGTGACATGCCGCTTGCGCAATCGTTGGGTCTTGAGCGATCGCTCGCCGAACCGTTGGATGAAGCGTTCGAAGATCGGGTCGGCTAGGGCCCCGGGTAGACAAGCTAAGGCGAGGGGCGGGCCCAAGTGCCACCCGTCGCGGTTCGTCAGCGGCCGTGGGTGTCATCGCGTCCTTTCGCGATCGGTTCGGCGGGATCGCCGGGGTCGGGTTTGGCGCCTGCTCGGTGCACGATGATCTCCAACCTTATGGAGGAGAGGAGCATGGCGATGGCGACCGCGAACAAGAGCAGGTCCCCGTCGCCGAAGGAAAGCCCGAGATCGGGAGGGGGTGCCGTGATCAGCGCTGCCACGGGCCTCAGCCCTCGCCCAGTCTGGCTTTCGCGCACGAGTTGCCAAGGCAGGTTTCGTAGTCCCCGGGTTGCGGCGGTGCCGGCGTCCCCCAGACGTGATCCAACGCGAGGCCGAATCGCCCTTCGGGATCTTCCCGCGGGTGCAGAGCCAAGATCACTCTCTGCGCTGGTTCGATGGGGCGGGAGAACGGCGTGTCGCCCCAGTAGGCGGGGATCTGGTGTTGTCCTCCATCGACGGGTCCAGAAAGCGTCATATCGACGCCTCCGGGCCCCACGGATGCGGGCGCGCTGCCCCGGTTGTCGATGACGAGCATCAGGTGGGGGAGCGGGTCATCGTTCCAAGGTTGCCAATGGGCCGCGACACGCAAGTCTGGTTCCGCAAACGCCACCGGCGCGGCGCATCCGGTCGCGAGAACCATCAGTGAGAGCGTGGCGATTCCAGCTCTCATCTCGACCGCCCACCAGGAGGGGGTGCCCTCTCCGAAGGAGTCCTTGTGAAGAGAACGAAGGCAAGAAGCGCCACGACCACCACCGGAAGCGTCATCATCTTCCCGAGGAGGCCCGTGAACCAACTCCAGCCTCCCGAGGAGTAACTCCCGAGGAAGAATGCCAGTCCCGTCGCGAGGACTGTCGTCACGAATCCTGAGATACGGGCGGCGCTGCCCATCTGGAACCGAATATCCTTCTTGCAGCCAACGTGCAAATATAGGGTCGTCCCGGTTCTGCGGGTTGATTCTCAGTCGCGAGAAGAAGGCGGGCACCGGCACCTCGATGCCGGAGGCAACGAGTGCGGCCGATTTCGGATCTGTCGATTCGCATGGCTCGAGGCCGCAAGATACCGTCGTAACCAGAGCGCCCGTAAGCACCCAACGGGCAAATATGGGGGTGCAAATATGCATATGTCAAGAGATAACGAAGGCTGCACAGCGGCCCCCCTGCGCGTCTCTCGCCGCACCCGGGGGGACGCGTGTCGTCGTCGGCTACGACATGGTCAACCCGGAACGGCTCCGACGTATACGGTGGCATGACGGGGCTTACCATCGTGGAATGCGACACGGACTCGCGAGAGCAAGGCGAACGGAGGACGAAGCATGGATCGGGACCCTTTGGACGAAATGCACGCGGAACTCTGTAAGGTCTTCACGAGCCCCGCGCGAATCCGGATACTCGGCCACCTGCGGGACGGCGAGCGGTCCGTGGGCGACCTCGCCGAGGTCATTGGACTCCCCCAACCCAACGTCTCCCAACACCTTACGGTCATGAGGAGCCGCGGGATGGTAACGACCCGCAAGGCGGGCGCCACCGTGTACTATCGCCTCGCCAACCCCAAGATCCTGAAGGCGTTCGACATCATCCGCGAAGTCTTGGATGAGAACCTCTCCGAAGTCGGCCGGCTGGGCAAGCGAGGTCGATGAGGATGGCGCCCCACGACGACTCCGTGAAAGTCCTTCTCTGGCTCGCGGTCGCTGTCCTCGGCGCCGCCGCGCTCTCGGGCCTCCTCGGCGGATGGATCTGGGGTGGGGGCTGGATGGGTGGGATGATGGGATTCGGCCCCGTCTGGATGCTCGGTGCCGTCGCCATCATGGTCCTCATGGCGACCCACATGTTCAGCCATGGGGCCCACTCGGGCCGCGACCACGCAAGCCACGGCTGCATAGATCATGCGGGATCCCACGAGAGTCGTACGACGCCGTCTGAGGACGCGCACGCGATCATCGAGCGCTGCTATGCCTCCGGCGAGGTCTCCCGTGCCGAGTACCTTCAGATGAAGAACGATCTCCTCGGGGGTCGCCCCCGGTGAGCGAGACCGTAGTCGTCCTCGGCGGGGGCGTGGGCGGGCTTGTCGCGGCCACGAGATTGCGTGAGCGGCTGCCCCGAGAGCACCGCGTCGTCCTCGTTGACCGCACGGGCCAGCACCAGTTCGCGCCATCGTTCCTGTGGCTCATGACGGGCGACCGAGAACCCGCACGCCTTTCTCGCGACCTCCGCGTGCTCGAACGCAGGGGCATCCGCGTCGTGGTGGCGGAGGTCGAGGGGATCGACCTCGCGCAGAAGGAAGTCCGAACGACCGGCGAAACTCTTCGCTACGACCACCTGGTCGTGAGCTTGGGCGCGGAACTCGCGTCCGAAACGGTGCCGGGCCTCGCCGAGGCCGGCGAGACCTTCTACACGCTCCCGGGTGCTACGCGCCTACGGGACAAGCTCCGAGCGTTCAAGGGCGGCCGCCTGGTCGTCCTCGTCGCCGCCACGCCCTTCAAATGTCCCGCCGCACCCTACGAAGCGGCGCTCCTTCTTGAGTCCCACCTACGCCGACGCCGCCTACGAGCGAAAGTCGAGTTGGACGTGTACACGCCCGAGAAGCTCCCCATGGCCGTGGCAGGTCCAGCAGTCGGGACCGCGCTTCGCGGCATGCTGGAAGCGCGCGGTATCCGGTTCCACCCCGAGCACAAGGTGAAGACGGCCCGCCCCGAGGATCGGCTCATCGTCTTCGAGAACGGAGCGCAAGCGGCCTACGATCTATTGGCCTACGTGCCCCCGCACCGGGCTCCGCGCGTCGCGCGCGAAGCGGACCTCACGAACGGGTCCGGCTGGGTCAGCGTGGACGCAGGCACCTTGGTCACGAAGCACCCGGCCGTGCACGCGATCGGGGACCTGGCGGCGGTGAAGCTACCCTCGGGCCTCTTCCTCCCGAAGGCCGGCGTCTTCGCCCATGCAGAGGCCGAGGTCGTGGCGAACAACATCGCCGTCGAGATCACGGGCAGGGGGACATCCCGCCGCTTCGATGGCCATGGCTACTGTTGGGTCGAGACGGGCGAAGGCAAGGCCGCCTTCGGGAGCGGCGATTTCTACGCGGCGCCAGTGGCGAAGGTCAAGCTGCGCGCGCCGACGCGATACTGGCACTGGGGGAAGCTGCTGTTCGAGAAATACTGGCTATGGAAGTGGTTCTGAAGGAGACAATATGCGGATAGGAATAGTTCTTTCCACAAATGAACCGGAAATGGCGTGGAACGCCCTACGTTTTGGCGTGACGGCCGTCAAGAGCGGGCATACTGTGAAACTGTTCCTCCTCGCGCGCGGCGTCGAGGTCGAGACGATCAGGGATGCCCGATTCGACGTCGCCGGTCAGCTGGGGGCGTTCGTATCGGCAGGCGGCCGCGTCTTCGCGTGCGGGACCTGCCTCACGCAGCGGAACATGGAGGCGACCGAGGCGTGTCCCGCGTCTTCCATGAAGGAGCTCCTGGCGATAGTGGCGGAGTCAGACAAGGTGCTCACGTTCGGGTAACGCGGTCGGCGCGACGCATCCTGCACCGATCCCGAAAGTGACGACTGACGGCAAGGGGCGAGAGTCTCATTTCAATCCCGCCTCGGCGGCCCTCTGCGCGGCGGGATCTTCGTGAGGAGAATGATGATTCCGAGGCCCACGAGCGACGGCAGGTCGAACCAGATCAGCTCCGATTTCACGCCGTCGGGCCAGGCGCCGGCCGAGATGGTTCCCAGAAGAACCGCCAGTGAGATGCCCACGCCGACCAGGAGGGTATGCCAAAAGGTGTATCTCGCGATGCTCTCACCAGTGGCAAGCGTTCCCTCTGGCAGATATCGTCGATGCACGCTTCTCGGTGCCGATTAGCGGAGGTGAGAATCTGAATGGCGGGGATTCCCGAGCGCCTTATCAGCTCTTGACCGCCTCTAAGCGCCACGCCCGCATGCATCCCGATCAGAGCGCGATCTGGCGCAAGCCGGAGCGGCGAGCGAGACGATACCGTAGGGGATCATCCTTCTTCACCTAGGGACCGTCTTCGACTTGGTCAGCGGCCCTCCCCCTTGGTGAAGACCTTCCCGGGTCGCCAAGGCGTCCCGAGCATCGGCAGGAGGTACCTGTCGAGTCCGATCCAACCCGCGGTCTTCCACGCGAGGATGAGGAGGATCGCAAGCAGTAAGAGCATGGGATTGCTGCTGGCGGTGCCTGCCATCATGAAGTTCCAGTTCATGAAGGCCCCAAAGCACGCCGCTATCCCCACGAAAGCGCCCACGATGAGCGCTACCCCGATGAGTAGTTCGCCCGCGACGACCACCTTCGCGAACCACGAGTAGTGGCCGCCGGCGACGAGGAAGTTGATGAAATCGCGGTACCAGTCGAAGGATATCGGGGGTCTCCCCGGTGCGGCAGGCATGGCCACCGCGCGCTCCCAGAAGGCCTTCAACGCCGTCCCGTCGCCCACCCACTTTGGGTCTCCCACCTTATGAAGGCCCGCGTTGACCCACTCATAGCCGAGATAGAGGCGGATGACGACCCACGCCCATGCCCATTTCGTCCCGTCGAGGATGTCACGGACGAACGGCGGATCCGTGACGTATTCGATGTTCGACACTGTCGTGGAGTCGGTCTTCTTGACGGTCATGGTAGCATCTTCTGAGTTCAAGAACCCACCAGTCGGTCTTAAACCCGTTCGAAAGGATATTCCGGAAACGCGCTTCTCCAGAATGATTGGCGACCGTGAGGATCAAGATGCAAGATCCCTGGTGGGTCAACGGGCCTACGACGGGAGATGTGTTTCGATCCGGCGAAACGCCCTGCGGTTCCTTATACGGGGTCTAACCAGGTAATCAGAGGCGATGCGGCATGGCGAAAGACCCGGTCTGCGGCATGAGCGTCGACGAGCGGACGGCGGCCTTCACGACGATGCTTGGCGACGTTTCCTACTACTTCTGTTCCGAGCATTGTAGGGTCTCCTTCGACAACAACCCTGCTCCGTACCTTTCATTGGCGGGCGATCCGCACTGGCGACCGGCAAGGCGGCGCGCATAAGACAGCCAAACTGCTTGGTGGGCGATACGCGCTGGGATGAACGGTTGGTGAGCCACGAACGACGCAAGGCCTCCCGCGCGATCGACTACGCTTTCCCCGGGTAGAAACAGGCCGCCCGTTGGCCAATGGCCTTCTCTTCCAGCTCCGGTTCCGACAGGGCGCAATCGGGACGCGCCCGGGGGCAGCGTGGGTGGAACCGGCACCCGCGCGGCGGATCCATGGGGGACGGGACGTCGCCCTTAAGGATGATGCGTCCGGCCCGGCGCTCCGGGTCGGGCACGGGAACGGCGCTGAAAAGGGCCTGCGTGTAGGGGTGCTGCGGATCCTCGAACGTCGTCTCCACGGGGCCTAGTTCCACGATCTTGCCCAAGTACATCACGGCCACGTCGTCGGCCATGTGCCGGATCACCGATAGATCATGACTGATGAAGAGGTAAGTGAGATGAAGCTCTGCTTGCAGTTCCCGTAGCAGGTTCAAGATCTGTGCCTGCACGCTCACGTCGAGCGCGCTCGTCGGTTCGTCGAGGACTATGAACTCCGGGCCCGTGGCCAGCGCCCTCGCGATCCCTATCCTCTGTCGTTGGCCGCCGGAGAACTCGTGCGGGTAGCGGTCCGCGTGGTCCCGGTTGAGACCCACTTTCCGCAGGAGCTCCGGAACGCGCTCCTCTATCTCGTGACGGGTGAGGCCCGCGGCGAAATGCATGGGCTCGGCAAGGGTGTCACGGATCGTCATCCGGGGATCGAGGCTCGACATCGGATCTTGGAAGACGATCTGGAGCCTTCGCCGTATCCGGCGTAGCTCACGTCCACGGACGGTCGTCACGTCCGCACCGTCGTACAGTATGCGGCCCGCCGTGGGCTCCGCGAGTCGAAGGACGGTCCGGCCCACCGTGGTCTTGCCGCATCCGCTCTCGCCGACGAGCCCAAGCGTCTTGCCGCGTTCGACCTTGAAACTCACGCCGTCGACCGCTTTCACGCTTGCGGCGCTCGCCCCCAGCATGCTGCGTCGTACCGGGAATTCCTTTCTTAGCCCATCGACTTCAAGGAGCAGGGCGCGAGCGAGGCCGCCAGCCATCACCGGGACCTCCCTGGTCGCCCCACGCCTGCCGCTTCGCCAAGTTCGCGAGGCACATCGTGCGCGCCGTCGTAGAGGTGGCACGCGACCCGGTGGTCTTCCCCTGCGTCGAACATCGGGGGCCTTTCCGATCGGCAGACATCGATCGCGTATGGACAGCGCGGATGGAACCGGCAGCCTTGCGGTGGATCGATGAGGTCGGGCACGAAACCGGCGATCACGGGCAGCGGCTCGCGACCCGCCTGAAGCTCGGGGATCGACTTGAGCAGGCCCACCGTGTACGGGTGACGTGGCGCGTGGAACATGTCGCGCGTCGTCGCCGTCTCCACGACGCTACCCGCGTACATCACCGCGACCCGGTCGCAGATCTCGGCGACGAGTCCCAGGTGGTGGGTTATGAGCAGGATGCTGGCGCGCTCCTCGCGTTTGAGGTCCTTGATAAGTTCCATTATCTGCGCCTGGATGGTCACGTCGAGCGCCGTGGTAGGCTCGTCCGCGATAAGGAGGTCGGGTTTGCAGGCGATCGCCATGGCTATCATGACGCGCTGCCGCATCCCCCCCGACAACTCGTGCGGGAACCGCGACAGGATGGCCCGTGAATCGGGGATCCCTATGCGACGAAGCATCGCGTCAGCGACGTCGAGCGCCCTCCGGCGACGCTCGCGAAGCTTGTTCGTGAGAAGCAGCTTCCGCGATTCAAGGGCCCGCTCCAGCCCGGTGAGGGGCGTGACACCGAGGTCCTGATGCTCGAGCACCGCCTCCGCGATCTGGTCGCCGATGCGCATGACGGGGTTGAGGCTCGTCATCGGTTCCTGGAAGATCATGCTGATGTCGTTTCCGCGAAGGGTCCGTAACTCCGTTTCCCGAAGCCGGAGGATGTCCTTGCGGGGGCCCCGTTCGGGCGTGAAGGTGATCGTTCCGCTCGTGTACTCGGCGGGCGGGACGGGGTTGAGCCGCAGAAGGGACAACGCCGTGACGCTCTTGCCGCAGCCGCTTTCGCCGACAAGGCCCAGGGTCTCGTCGCGCCTGATGTCAAGCGTCACGCGGTCGAGGGCCTTCACGTCGCCCACGTACGTGTGGAAGACGAGGGAAAGATCCTCGATGCGGACAATGGGCGTGGGGTCGGTCAACGTCTCCCCCTAGGGTCCAGGATGTCGCGAAGGCCGTCGCCCAGGAGATTGAAGCCGAGGACAAACCCGAATATCGCAAGGCCCGGGAAGAACACGGTCCACCACTGGCCCGTGGCCATGTAGTCCTGGCCGAGGGCCACCAGCCTTCCCCATTCCGGAAGCAGCGTCGTCGATGACGAGAAACCGATGAAGGAGAGGGCGGCGGCGACGAGGACCACGGTGCCGATGTCAAGGGTCGCTTGGACGATGACGGGGTTCAAAGCATTCGGGACCACGTGCCTCGCGAGGATCTGCAGGTCAGGCAGTGCGGACGCCCGTGCGGCCTCCACGAAATGGCTTTCCCGCAACAGAAGGACTTGACCCCTCACAAGGCGCGTGTAGGGCGGCCACCAGACGGCCACCAGGGCAAGCGCCACGTTCTCGAGCCCCCGCCCGAACGCGACCACGACGGCCAAGGCGAGGACGAGGAGCGGCAACGAGAGGAAGACGTCGGTCGCCCGCATGAGCACGTCGTCGACCCAGCCGCCGTACCAGCCCGCGAAGAGGCCGAGCACGAGGCCGATCGCGACGCCGGCCAAGGTCACGGCGAGGCCCATGGCCATGCTGATCCGCGTCCCCCAGACGATCCCGTAGAAGATATCGGCGCCGAATTCCGTGGTGCCCAGGGGGCAGGCCCGTTCACAATCGGGAGAGCCTGGGGGAAGAAGGTCGTCTCCGAACGCGGGCTGCGGCTCGTACGGGTTCTTCCACTCGCTCGGCGTCGGGGCGATCACCGGTGCCGCGACGGCCACGATCATGTAAGCGAGGATGAGGCCGAATCCGAAGAGCGTAAGAGGGCTGCTCTTCACCCTGTACCAGAGGAACCGCGACCCCCTGGCCTCACGCCTACGGGGCATCGGGACGAGCGGGAGCGGGCGTCCCTCCGTCATTCGAGTCTCACCCGGGGATCGATCACGCTGTACGCTATGTCGACGAGGAGGTTCGCTACGAGGTAGATGATCGCGACCAACAGCGTGAACATCATCACGCTGTTAGTGTCGGCCCGCGAGATGGCGGCGGTCGACCAGCGGCCCAGCCCCGGCCACTGGAAAATGGTCTCGGTGAGCACGGCACCGGAAAGCAGGCCACCGAAGGTGAGGCCCACGACGGTCGCGATCGGGATCAACGCGTTGCGCCTTGCGTGTCCGCCGATGACGACCCGTTCGGCAAGGCCCTTGGCGCGTGCGGTGCGGATGAAATCGGCGGAGAGCACATCGAGCATCGACGCCCGCATCATGCGCGCTATCACCGCGAGGCTGGCGTAACCGAGCGTTATTCCTGGCAGGATCAAGTGGGAAAGGACGTCCTCGAACGCCGTCCAATCGCCCGCGAGGGCCGTGTCGACGAGGAGGATCCTCGTGGGCCCGCCGATGAGCGAGGGGTGCGCGCCCTCGACCGCCACAAGGTCGTTCGAGAACCGGCTCCCGAGAGGAAGATCCGGGACGAGCTCGAACGTCCGGTCGATGACGGTAGACGCGTACGGACTGACCGCCACGTTGGCCGCGATCACAACGAGCACGACCGCCGCAGCCTGCCAATACGGGCGTCCGAACGCTACGTCCTTTCGCAAGCGGGCGAGCGACGCAACCGCGAACGCGACGACCGCCGAAAGTCCGACAAGCATGGCCCACACGGTCCAGCCGAGGCCGAGAAGCAGCGCACACAGCACCACGCTCACGGCCACGTGTCTAAGGAGGCGATGGCGGGAAACGCGGGCGAGGTCGAGGGCGTCGGCCGCAAGGAGGCCAAGCACCATGGGAAGCCCCACGGCGATGAGGAGGAACAGGGCCTTCAGCAGCACGTCGCCTTCTTTGAAGAGCTGCGCCCCGTAAGGTGTGGCGAAGGCGAATTTCAGGATGAGGCCCAACCAGAAGATCGGGATGCTCACGCCTGCGAGGGCGAAGAACCGCGTGGCATGGTCGACGGCGGAGTCCTTCCTCACCGCCGTCAGCGTCCCGAGGGACACCCCGACGCTCACCGCGACGACCATGGCTACGAGCGTGAGCTCCAACGTCGCGGGGAAGAATTCGCCCATCACCTTGAGCACGGGTTGGTCGTTGACCACGCGGGAGAAGCCAAGGTCCCCGTTGGCGAGTCTCACTAGATAATGGAAGTACTGGAGGAACCAGGGGTCTCGAAACCCGTACTGGTCGGTGATGCGCTCCCGCTGGTCGGGCGTCATCTTCTCGGTGACGTAGGCCCGCTCCATGTGACCCTCGTTGGCCATCCACGCTATCCCGAACGTGAGGATGGTCACGCCAAGGATGACCGGGATGGAAAGGAGGAGGCGCCGCAAGACGTACGTCGAAAGCCTCATCTCACGTCACCTCGTCCTCGCGTGTCATGGCGACCGCCCCGGCCCGCCGGCCGAGGTGCCAACGTCGCGGGCTCACGCCTTCGATAGGGTCGAGTAGTCGCCCGTCGTCGGGGAGCCCGAGTGGAGGGGGCTGTAGTAGTACCCCTGGACGTAGCTACGCTCGACGTGGGTCTGCGTCCGCTGGTCCAGGAATATGTCGACGTACTTGTCCACGGCCATCTTGTTGATCTCCTTGAACAGGGCCGCCTGTTTCACGGGGTCGAGCTCCTGGAGGGCCTCGTCGATCTTCGCATCGATCGCCGCGTCCTTGAAATTCTGCTGGACCGGGTAGTTCCCCGTCGAGTGAAGGAACGGCACGATGTAGTCGTCCGTCGCGATGTAGTCGGGTGACCAGCCGAGGATCCAGAACGGGATCTGCTTGTTCTGGGTCTTGTCTAGGATCGAGTTGAAGGGCTCCGCGATCACGTTCACCGTGATGCCGCTCCGAAGCGCTTCGAGGTTCAGCTTGATGAGCTCGCAAGCTCCCTTTCGCACGTTGTTCCCGCTGTTGTAGTAGCAGCTGACCGTGAACCCGTCCTTTCCTTTCGAATCGGCGAGGAAGCCCTTCGCCTTCTCGACGTCGTAGGCGTAGGCCTTCAATGCGGCGTCGTACCCGGGCATCCCGCGGGGGATGACGCCCGCAAGGTCCTTGGCGCGTCCCGCCCAGACGTCCGAGAAGAACGACGGGAAGTTGAAGGCGTGGGCGAAGGCCTTGCGCACGTTGATGTCCTGGAAGAACCGGCAGTCTGCGGAACCGTCCGCCAGTCTCACGCACTCGTTCGGGTCTTCGATGTCGTAGTTGAAGAAGAACGCGTCGATGATGAGCGTGTCCGCCGGTACGAAGCGGGCAAGGCCCTGGATCGATGGCGTCACGCGGTCGAGGTCGCTCGAGGCGATGTAGATGTCGTCGGCATCGCCCGACTTGAACATCAGGAGCCGCGTGTTGAGGTCGTCGACGTACTGGATGATCACGGTCTTCAATTGAGGCGCGGTTCCCCAGTAGCCGTCGAAGCGATCCATGATGACGCGATCGCCGGGCAGCCATTTTCGCATCTTGAACGGCCCCGTGCCGACCGCATTAGTGTCGGCCCATGGGTCGCGCGTGATGCCGGGCGGCGGCAGACCGTCGCTCGTCTGACAGCTTCCCCATAGCGAGGCCCGTTCTTGGTGGCAGGCCTTGAACGCCGTGGGGCTTACGACGGAACTCGCGTAGAAGGCGAGGCGCTGGAAGAAGGCCGCGTTCGGGAGGTCGAGCTTGATCTGGATCGTGTACTCGTCGATGACCTTGACCGCCTCCTTGGCAAGCCAAGCGTCCCGCTCGCCCTGGGTATTGGTGCTGGTCCTCCTGTAGTCCTCTGCGCCGAGCAATATCGGCGTGATCACGGGAGCGCCGGAGCTCGGGTCGTTCATCAAGACGAGCCGGTCGAGGCTGAACTTGACCGCGGCGGCGTTGACGGCCGTCCCATCGTGGAAACTGGCGCCCTTCCGGATCTTCATGACGTAGGTCTTGCCGCCGTCCTTGATGCCGCCGTTCGCCACCGTCGGGATCTCCGATGCGAGGAGGGCCACGATCTTGTCGGTGTTCCCGCGTTCAGTGTCGAAAAGCGTCTCGTAGACCTGTTCGATCACCTGTCCGCCCGCGGTCTCGTAGTCGAACCCGGGGTCGAACGACTGCGGCCCGCTGATGGTCGCGGTGACGAAAAGGTCCTTGAACTTGTACCCGCCGATGGTCGGTGGTTCGCCGAGGACCACGATGGTCGCGCCGGCGGCGCCGCTCTTTCCGTTGGACGCGGTGACCATAAGCTTCAACGTGTAGGTACCGGCCGTGGCGTACGCGTGGGTGGCCGCGGTCACATTGGCGGCGTCCCCGGCGGTCTTTGCGGAGCCGTCGCCCCAGTCCCACTCGATTCCGGTCAAGGCGCCGGCGTCGGGCAGGATCGGGAAGTTGTCCGGCGTTATCGCCCGGCTGGAGTTGTAATCGCCGTTAGCGACCCACCCGTGGGACGCGGAGGCGTTCACGGCGACCGTACTGCCCTTCTGGATCACCTGGTGGTCGGCGCTGAAGATCGCGGCCGGCTCAACGTCGGCGGCAGTCGCGGAGGAGCCCACGGCCGCGGGAGAGACGCGGACGTAGACCAGCGTTGCGTCGTTGTTTGCCGTGCCCTTCTCGTTCGTGATCGAAAGCCTGACGATGAAGTCGCCGGGGATCGAGTAACCGTGCGTCGCCTTCGCTGTGGAGGCGGAACCGCCATCACCGAAGATCCAGGCATAGGTCGCGGTCTTGGCGCCGCCCGTATCGGAACCCGTGGAGTCGCAAGTCACGGTCTCGCCGACGATCGGGGCCGTCGGGGCGCACGCAGCCGCTACGGTGGGTGCAACGACTTGAGGTGGAGGTGTCTCGCCTTGGAGGCAGCCGCTCATTGCCGCAGCCACCATGATTACGGTCATGCTCCATGCAGGGATCGCGGGTAGAACACGGAAACGCATCTTCGCACCGACCTTTCCACGGCTTGGGCCGCTATTTAAGAACGGTCAACGTCGGTGAAAACACTTCCGGGTCAGCACCATATATATCTATTTGACAAAGCGAATGAAAAACCGATTGCCGAAAATATCGCCTTTTGGGGCACTTCTGGCGTTCTGACCAGTGGGACCACATCCATTCCGGCCTTGGCGGGCGGACGAGGAAGGCACGAACACGGAGTCGGTCGGCCGCTTCCCTTGCGGCGACGGGCGACGGACCCGTCTAGAGGAGTCAAGTACCGATTCTCATATAGGCGCGCGGAAATGCACTACTGTTCATGAACCGTCATTCGCGGTGATGATAATCGCCGAAACGCCGATGGAGGGCCCCTTGGATGATGAGGTGGTGGCAGCGGCGCTCTCGGACCTTTATTCGAGGAAGGTCCTCGCCGCATGCGTGAAGGTCGCAAGACCCGTGAAAGAGATCAGCGCGGCGACGGACATGCCCTTGCCGACGACCTACCGCCACGTGAACGACCTCGTCGCCCAGGGTCTTCTCGTGGTCGAGAGGAGCGCCATGACGGAGGACGGCAAGAGGTACGAGCTCTACCGCTCGCGGATCCGGTCGGCTCGCCTGGAATTCGATGCGTCGGGCTCCCGCGTCGTGTGGGAACCGAACGGCCCCGTGGAAGAGAGACTCGCAAGGATGTGGGCCTCGCTACGTGATGTGGAGAGATAACGATGGTGGATACGATATTGGTGTTGAGTGTGGTGAAGACTGTCACGGTGCTACTTGGTTTCGTGGTACTTTACCTCGGGTGGAAGGCGTACCATAAGACCCGCGCGACGCACCTTTTCTGGCTCGTGATGGGCATGGGCCTCATGACACTCGGCGCCATCTCAGAGGGTATCGCGTTCCAGGGGTTCGGTTGGTCGCTCGACCAATCGCACGTCCTTGAGTCGGTGGTGACACTCGCCGGATTCGCAGTACTTGTCTACTCGCTCTACGCGTGACCTCACGACGGCAATCCCGAAGCGCAGAGCCATTTATCGTGGAGGCGGCAGAGTTCTTGTGGGTGCCAAGGATGCATCAAGTCACGGTATGCTTCAACAAAGCCTGCCCACTTTGTCTACGCGTCTTGGACCACGTGTGCGCCAAGTGCCAGGCGGATTCCGTCTCGATCTCGGCCGTCGATCTATCGGCACATCCCGAGGCGGGGAATCGTTTCAGGATCCAGTCGTCGCCGACCGTCGTCCTTGATTCCGGCGCCGTTGTCATGGGACTACCGACGAGGGCCGGGTTCCACGAATTGGCAACGGGTTGAGAAAGCCGACCCCATGTGCTTGGGATCACTGGTGGAGAGGAGCCCCTGCGTTTCGTCACGTGGCCCGGAATGGCGCATCTGACTAGGCTCTTACGGCAATCTTGATTAGCCCCCGGTCCGTCTTGATGACGGAGGCATACGGTGGAGATCCGGCCGCGACACCTAGCCAATGGAATCGTGCTAGGCGTCACTTTGATGGCCCTTTCGCAGGCGGTGGCTGTACCGTTTTCGGACGAGTTCACGAGCCTCGACTGCGAACCGGCCTGCAACATCCCGGCGACACCGGGCCCCGCCAACGAAGTGACCATCGTGGTAAACCCTGCGAACCCGAACAACCTCATCGCGTCCGCGAAGGACTACACGCTATCGAACGGGTTCCAAAGGTCCTGCACCGTGTATCGCGTGTGGGCGGGCATCTATTACTCGAACGATGCAGGAGCGAGCTGGAACCGGACCTACATCCCAGGCTGGAATGGAACGGGCCCCGTCGGCGGTTATGATTGCATGAGCGACCCGGTCCTCGCTTTCGCCGGAAACGGAGTCGCATACCACATCGGGCTCCCGTACTCCGGAGCGGACATCAACCCGTGCCCGGCGCTCGTGGTCCATCGGAGCCTCGACCGTGGCGCGACGTGGCAGTTCCGGTCCTACCTCGCCTTCGGTCCACAGGATTGCGCCGACAAACAGTGGGCCGCCGTAGATACCGGCGGTCGTCTCTACATCGCTTGGGCGAATACTACGGGTCCGGTCCAAGGCGTCGCCGGCTTCCGGTTGCACCTTTCGTACTCGGACGACGGGGGCGCCTCGTGGGTCCACCGCGGGCCTATCTCCCTGACGGATACGACGCGACAGGACCAGGGTGTGTACGTCGCCATCGGGCCCCTTGGCCAGATCTACGCCACTTGGCGTGAGACGGTCGCGGGTGTCATCATGTTCGCGTCGAGCTCGAATGCAGGGGCCTCGTGGATGACCATCCCCGTTGGAGATTGCCTTTGCACCGGCGATTTCCTCTTGGCCGAGACGCAAAGCAGCCGCGGGTACCGTTTTCCCATGATGCCCACCATGGCCGTCGACACGTCGGGAGGCGCGAACCACGGGAGCATCTACATCGCCTACACGATCCTCGGTCCTTCGCAAAAAGCGGAGGTGCGTGTCGCGGCCAGTCGCACGGGAGGCTTTGACTGGACGACCACCACACCGGTAAACGATCAGGTGGCGACGGGCGCCGCCGTCGACGGCGTCGGCGCATTGACCGACGATTTCATGCCGGCGATCTCCGTCGGGCCCCGCGGCGATATCCACATCGCATATTATTCGACGCGCGAGGACGGCGGGTTCGGATCGGCCAACATGCTCAAGCTCAATGCCTTCTACGCGCACAGCACGAACGGTCTCGTCTGGGACCCTAACGTGCGATTGAGCACCGAGGCGTTCGACCCCGCGCTGAGCCACCATCAGGAGGGTTTCGCGTTCATGGGCGACTACATCGGGATATCATCGAACGCCGACCGCGCGCATGCCATTTGGGCGGACACTCGGAGCGGGCAACCTGCGGCGATGACGGCCACCGTGGTCCGCTAGACCTCACACAGCCAGGCGCGGTGTAATGGCGGAAGTTTGAGGATCGGCCCATAGACGTCTTCGGATTACCCATTCGAGCATGGTTTCGCGCTAGGGCCACGCATGAAACTTCATGATGCCGCCCCCTCATCCCGATTGGATGGAGGCGTCACTGTGACGGGTCGCCGGGTGGTGTTGGCGCTCGTGTCGGGCTCCCTTCTCCTTGTTCCAGCATTAGCGTTAGGCCCGTCTGGCGAGTTCCAGACGCTGAATTGCGATCCCGCTTGCAACGTCGTCGCATTCAGTGGGCCCGCGAACGACGCGAGCATCGTCATCAATCCTGCGGATCCTCGAAACCTGATCGCGGCGGCAAAAGACTACTCGTTGACCACACCGTCGGGCCTGTGGTGCAGCTCGGTGCGCGTTTGGTCCGGGGTGTACACGTCCCTCGACGCAGGCGCCACGTGGACAAGCTCGTTCATCCCCGGCCACAACCTGACGGATCATCCGCTCTCGAACTACACGTGTTCGACCGATCCCGTGGTCGCCTTCGATTCCCAGGGCGCGGCATATTACTTCGCCCTCGGGGTGAACGGGTCGCAGGACTCCCCCGACCTTTTCGTCGCCAAGTCCATCGACAAAGGCTTGTCGTGGCGGTTCCTCTCGGTGGTGGACCAGTGCGCCGGACGACCCGCGGCCGCGGCCGACCGGGAGACGAACCGCGTGTACGTCGTGTGGGTCCACCTTTGCGAACCAGGTGCCACGGGAGCCATCACCAAGCCGGTGAGATTCGCTTATTCCGCGGACGGCGGCTCGTCGTGGCTGAAGACTGCTGCGATTTCGGGTTCGGCGATATCGGAAAACGAGGGACCCGCGGTCGCGACCGGGGCCCTCGGCCAGACGTACGTCGCGTGGAGGGACGTCCTCGCCGGCGCGATCCTCGTCGGCGTGACCAACAACCTTGGGCAATCCTTCGTCGTCACGATGGCGGCAGTATGCACGTGCCAAGGGGACGTGCATCTTCGGCCCGTGGGGCCATTGAAGCAACCCGATCGTGAGGACGAGGAGGACATCCTGCGCGGCTACCCATACGTCTCCATCCCGGCGATGGGCGTCGACCTTTCCGGCGGGCCAAATCACGGTAGCGTCTACATCGCGTACACGGATTTCAGCCAAGAGCGCGGGGAAGTGCGCGTCGTGTCGAGCAGGACCGGGGGTTTCGACTGGTCTCCCGCCGTCCCCGTGAACGACCAGATAGTGGTGTCGTCGAACGCCGCATCGTTTGCGCCCGTGGCGGACGAATTCATGCCGGCATTGGCCGTAGGCCCGGCGGGAGACGTCCACGTCGCCTACTACTCTACCCGCATGGGCTCCATGCAATCGATGCTCGACCATCTGCTTGGCGTTCCTTCCGGGGAGCCACTAGACGCCTACTACGCGCACAGCGAGGATGCCATCGTCTGGGATGCGAACGTCCGATTGTCGTCAGAATCCTTCGACCCGTACTTCTCATACCATCAGGACGGGTTCCGCTCCATCGGCGATCTCCTCGGCATCGCGGCAGGACCCGACAGCGCCCACGCCGTCTGGTCGGACACGAGGACCGGCACAACCGCCTTGATGACGGCCAAAGTAGAGCGATGACCATTCGGTGGGCGCAAGTGTTGACCGGTACGCGGTAGGAAAACGCGTTCTGTAAGGGTGGTCCGGCCAGATCGTCTTTGAAACCGCGGTGACACGGCACTGATTATCTTCCCCGATGGCCTAACGATGTCTGCCATCCAGACGGATGCGTTGGCGCGAGGACCGCCAGAAAGGCGCCGGCGCGAAGGACCCGAACAGCGCCGTGCAAAGAAGTAGATTGAGGAGGCCGACATCGGATCATCACCGACCACCCCTGGGGGAGCCCGCTCGGGTCCCCCGGGCCTCCCATCCGGGCGATAGGGGCCTTCGTGGAACCCAGCCATCTCTATGGGGAAAACATACTCACCACTTTTTCTATGCCCGCGCCGTTTCCGGGTGGAGAGAATGCCTTCCCAGCCTAGAGCCGACCTGATACTTTACAACGGGACCGTCTTCACGGTGGACGCGAAGGCGACGGAGGCGCAGGCGGTGGCCGTGGCAGACGGCCGCGTCATCGCCGTCGGAAAGGATCGGACGATCAAGGCGATGGCAGTCCCGAAGGCGAAGAGGATCGACCTCAAAGGCAGGTTCCTTCTCCCGGGTTTCATCGACGCCCACACGCATCTTGCGAAATACGGCGTCCTCCTTTCCCAAGTGCCCCTTGGCCAAGCGCGTTCCGTAGAAGACGTGGTGCGTCGCCTCGCCGCCGCCTCGTGTAAGGCCCCGCCAGGTGATTGGGTCGTGGGATACGGATGGGACGAGACCAATTGGACTGTCGCCCGCTATCTCACGAGAGAAGACCTCGACAAGGCGAGCAGCACACACCCGATCCTCGCAAGCCGCGTTGACCGCCACATGGCAGCCGTCAATTCCACCGCGTTGCGGCGCCTGGCGCTTCCAGCGGGTCTTCACGGCGTCGAGGAGATGGCCGGAACGGCGACGGGTGTTCTCAAGGAGAGCGCATGGGACGCCGCGCGACGGTTGGTCGAACCGGAAGGAACGGATGCCGGCACGTTTCTTGACGCGGGCATCAAGGAGGCGGCTTCGCTCGGGGTAACGTCCGTCCACAACCTCGACTGCGCAAACGACCTCGCGGCGTACGGCGCCGCAGAGAACGCTTCGCGCATCCGAGCCTACCTCATGCACGGTGCGGCCCAGATGGAAGCGTTGACTTCGCTCGGCGTGACCCGCGGCGTCGGAAGCGAGTTCCTACGACTCGGGGGCGTCAAGTTCTACGTGGACGGAAGCATCGGAGCGAGGACCGCCGCATTGAGAAACGATTATGACGACGCGCCGGGGGTGCGAGGAGAACTGACCTACCGTTCCGACGAACTCGCGGAATGGTTCGCGAACTGCGACCGGGCCGGCCTCCAGATCGCGGCCCACGCGATAGGGGACGACGGGATCGAGCAGGCCCTCGACGCCTTTGACGATGCGGATGTATCGACGGAGGCTCGCCACCGGCTCGAGCATTTCGAGATGGCGAGCATCGAGCAGATGCGAAGAGCCGTCTCGATGGGGATACTCCTCTCCATGCAACCGAATTTCACGGGAGAATGGGGGAGACCTGGGGGCATGTACGAGCGGCGCGTCGGGAAACGCGCATCCACGATGAACGCGCTCCGTACAGCCGTGGATGAGGGCGCCACCCTCGCTTTCGGGAGCGATCACATGCCTTTCGGGCCGCTCTATGGTCTCCATTGGGCAGTGAACGCCCCGTTCGATTGCCAACGCATCTCGGTCGAGGAAGCGCTCCAGGCGTACACGATCGGCGGAGCGTTCGCGAGTTTCGAGGAGATGTCCAAGGGATCGATCGAACCCGGCAAGGCCGCAGATCTCGTTGTCCTTGGAAAGGACCCGCGCGACGAACCGGAAAACATCGACGCCATAACGGTCGAAATGACGGTCGTCGCTGGGGCCGTCACATTCAAGAGATAACCTGGTCGGTCGTCATTGTGCCGGGTGTTTTTTCGGCAGATCGGTTTCGGGCGCGGAAGGGTTTTATCATGGGGCCAAAAGATGCAGACTAGATGATGAGCCCACCCTCGAAGCTGCCGCGCAAGGTCACGCGGCAGGAGTTCAAGAGCCTCATCGTGAGCCTCCCGAAGGGACTCTGTGCCTACAAGATCCCCGAAGGGCTCAAGGTGGAACGATTGGAGGCGGAAGACCCCGTCGAAATAGCGATCGGCGACGTGAACGCGGAGAACCTCTGGTATTACGAAGAGACCGATGAAACGGACGCCCGCGGCGAATCTGTGCTGGCCCTACGCCGCTACCAGTGGGATCCCTTCGCCGGCATAATGTGATCGCCCGCGCCTATTTGCGGCGCGTCGCCAGCGCGGTCGCGCGCTTGGCAACCGCCTCCGGCGTGAAGCCGTGCTTCTCATACAGCCGGTCAGGCGAGCCGGTCTCTCCTAGCCCCTCGACGCCGACGAAGTCCACGTAAGTCGGGTGTTCCTTGGCGAGGACGCCGGTGACGGCGGCGTAGAGGCCACCGGGACCCTCGTCGGCCGCCACCACTATTCCTCTCGTCTCCCGTCCGGCCGCCAGGATAGCAGCCAGGTCGACCGGTTTCAGGGTGGACGCGTTGATCACGCGCGCCGAGATGTCCTTACCGACCAAGATGTCGGCCGCCTTTTCGCAGATCGCCACGAGCGCGCCATGCGCCATGAGTGTCACGTCGCCGCCTTCGCGGCGCGTCTCCCACTTGCCGAGGGTGAACCGGAACGAGGAATCGTGGATTATCGGGACAGGGTTACGTCCTACGCGCTGGTAAGTAGGGCTTCGAAGTCCCGCGAGGACCTGTGTTGCGGATTCCGCCTCCACCGAATCGGCGGGGGCGACCACCGAGAACCCATGAAGGCTCGTGAACACGGTCGTGTCCTCAAGGCACTGCGCGCTCTCGCCGTCTTCGCCCGTGTGCAGCCCGGCGTGCGTCCCCATGATGTGGACGCCGTAACCCGCCCGGGCAATCAATTGTCTTACCGGTGCGAGTCCGTGGTATGTCAGGAAACAGGCGAACGTGGCAGGATGCGCGTTCCACCCGGCCGAAGCAAGACCTGCCGAGGTCGCGAGCATGTCCGACTCCGCGATGCCGTGCTCTATGAAGCGGTCGGGGAAGGCCTCGCGGAACTTATCGTGGCGCGTCGAGCCCTTGAGTTCCGCGCTTTGCGCGATCAGTCGCTTGTCCGCCGCACCCGCTTTGATGAGGCCGCGTCCATACCCTGCCCGCGCGGGCTCCATCGCGACGCTCATCGGGACGCCCCCCTAAGCTTCGCGTCGGCTGCGTCGAGCTCCTTGAGCGCCGCAGCGAATTCTTCCTTGTTCGGGGCTGACCCGTGGAAGCGGGGATTGTTCTCCATGAATGAGATGCCTTTGCCTTTGATGGTCTTCGCGAGGATCGCATTCGGCGTCCCATCGCGCGCGGTCGCCCTTGCGATGGCAGAGCGCAGCGCCTTGAGATCGTGCCCGTCCACTGCCTCCACGTCCCAGCCGCAGGCCTTGAACTTGGCCTCAAGGTCCAACGATTTAGTCGTCTCGACCCAATCGTCGTTTTGGACCCGGTTCTGGTCCACGATCACTATGGTGTCGAGGCCGTGGTGCCTTGCCGTCTCAAGCCCCTCTTGGATGCTGCCCTCCTGCATCTCGCCGTCTCCGACGACGACGAACGTATGGTAATCAAGATCGCGTCCGTTGATATCCCGTTCGAACCGCCGCGCAAACTCGAGGCCGTTGCCGAAACTGACACCGAGACCGAGCGAGCCTGCGGGAAACTCCACGCCAGGCGTCTTCACCGTGGAGTGCCCGGGAAGCCCGCCGAGCGTCCGGTAGGTGGCGAGAGATTCGCGCGCGATGAAACCGAACTCCGCGAGAACGGCGTAGACCGCCGGAGACGCGTGGCCCTTGCTGATCACGATGCGGTCGCGCCCTTCCCAAGAGGGGTCGTTCGGGTCGTAGCGGGCGTCCGAGTAGAGCGCGAGGAGAATCTCGACGCATGAGAGGGATCCTCCGGGATGTCCCGATGCGGCCAGTGCCGTCATACGGACGATCTCGCGGCGGACCCGTACGGCTTTGGACTCTAGGCTCCCCCCTTCCGTCACGGCGATGAGCGGTATCTTCGGCCCTCCTTTTCATCGTTGGCAAAGTCCTAGGGGTATTTCAGCCCGTAAGGCAAGCTTCCATTGGACTCGCTTCGCCTCGTCCACTTGTGGCCGCTCCCATAGCGCGTGACGGTCGCTTTCGGGGTCTTCGATCACGGGGCGAGGTCATTTCAACCCAGACAGCGGTCCTTCAACGCGCGCACTCCGCGACGATGGCCCTCAATTCACGCTTTGCGACGAAAGGCTAGTCGTCACTTCCAGCAAACAAAACGGATCGCCCCACTCAAGCGCTCTTCGACCAATAGGGCCTGGTGTTCGTCCAAGCGCCCGACGAGGTCACCGTCCGTCAGAATCACGATTCCAAGGGGCGACGGGCTGCGAATCTCACGATGGCCTTCTCCCTTATGTAGTCCGGGGGGCGCCGGCGGCCGACAGCCCTCATGTGACACTGGGCACGGCCACCGGGGCCCGTTCGAGGTACTTACGCGTCCGGTCCTTCCCTGAAATAGTACGATGCAGGTACGACACCTGATGAGTCTGCTCTTGGTCGAGGTCCGGCTTCCGGCAGGCGGGTGTGGTCTCGCGAGGGCCACGCGGGAGGATCCGGACGTCGACGTGCAGCTCATCGATGCGATCCACCACGAGGGCGGCGCGTTCACGGAGATATTCCGGTTCTCCGGGACCGGCGCCTCGCGGCTCTTTGAGAAGGTGTCAAGCCTGGACGCTCCACAGGGTGCTCGCGTCATCGAGAGCGGCCCGTCCTCGCTCGTCTGCGGGCTCGTCCGCCGCTGTCGATGCGTCCGTAGTGCTCTCGCCGCGCAAGGGTGGTTCCCGTTGAGCGTGCGCCTCAAGGGGGGAAGCGAGTTCGTGAGCGTGGCGGTCGGCGGGCGGGAGGACGGAAGGCGGCTGCTTGCTTTCCTCAAGAAGAGGTACGAAGGCTTCGAGCTCGTCCGCGTCTCGCCGCTTTCGACGCTTTCGGCCGCCTCAAAGGCACCGAGGCCGACGGCCCTCACGCCGCGTCAAAGGGAGATCCTCCGCGCCGCGGTGTCGTCGGGATATTTCGAACCGGCTCGTGGTGCCTCCGGTTTGGAGATCGCCCGGAGCATGGGCATGGACAGGGGATCTTTCGCGAGGCAGTTACGGGCGGCGCTGCGCAACGTCGTGAAATCCGTCGCCGAGTGACTCTTCAAATAGGGTCCCCATTGTGGCAATCCAGCTTCATCCCCCCGCGAGCCCGTACGCCCGTCTAGAGAACCGTGACTTCCCAGTTGGGCCCGCTCGAATTAAAGCTCTTGGCATCGTTGCGATCCGTCGAACGCGCCACGGTCCGCGCCCTCGTCGAAGCCCTCAAGGAGCGCGGCGAACGAGTCACGTATGCGACGGCGAGCACTGTCCTCGGCAGGCTCCAGGCCCGCGGTTTCATCTCACGAGAAAAGGAGGAGCACCGCGGTTCGTTCCGCTACGTATATCGCTCGCTACACAAGGAGGAGGAGGCGCTCAGGGCCTTCGCAAGCGACGTCGATCCCCTCCTAGGCACGCTCGGCATACCGAACCTCTCCTGGCCTCCCAGGGAGGTGACCACTCTTGACGAGCACGGGGACGGGCGCGCCCGGAACTTTCGTCCCCGAGACTGAGTTCTTCCCACGGCCAAAACGACTGGCGCGTCCTTCGCGTGCCGCCCACGCTCCCCGCGCGCCAATGGACGCCGCACGACTTCGTCGACCGGCCGGTCTCGTCCACGTGGTGAGAGAGAGATGCAAGGAGTGCGGCTTCTGTTGGGACTTCTGTCCGCTCGACGTCCTTGAACAAGGCGACGCCTCCAACGAGAAAGGGTATCACTATCCCCGCGTGAAGGCCGGAAAGGAAGCGGCGTGCGTGAATTGCGGCATGTGCGCCGAGGTCTGTCCCGAGTTCGCGATCTTCAGCACCGAGAAGGAGGTCGAGACCCATGCCTGAGCAGAAGGCGGTGCTCACGGGGACGCATTTCATGAAGGGCGACGAGGCGGTCGTCGAAGGCGCCATCGCCGCCGGATGCCGTTTCTACGCCGGCTACCCCATAACCCCCTCGAGCGAGGTGGCCGAGCGGATGTCGAAGCGGATGCCGCGCGTCGGGGGAACGTACATCCAGATGGAAGACGAGATAGGGAGTCTTGCGGCCGTGCTCGGTGCTTCGTGCGCGGGGGCGAAGGCCATGACGGCAACCTCCGGGCCCGGCTTCTCCCTCATGCAGGAGAACCTCGGCCTTGCCATCATGATGGAGGCGCCGTGCGTCATCGTGGACGTACAACGGGGAGGGCCCTCCACCGGGCTCCCGACGCTCACCTCGCAGGGCGACATGCTCCAGGCGCGCTTCGGCAGTCACGGCGACTACGAGATCATCGCCTACTCGCCAAGCAGCGTCCAGGAGATGTTCGACCTCACGATCAAGGCCTTCAATGCGGCAGAGAAGTACCGCACGCCGGTCGTGCTCCTTGCCGACCAGGTGGTCGGTCAGATGACGAGCACGCTCATGGTGCCAGAGGAGGCCTCCATCCATCGCACGACACGCGCCACCCCGACGGTGGCTCCATCCTTGTACAAGCCCTTCGACGCGAGACACCTCGTCCCCCCGATGGCGTTGGCCGGCGGAGGTTTTCGCGTCCATATGACAGGCCTGACACACAACGAGCGAGGGGCCCCGGCGACCAATGCCGAGGCACAAGAGCAACTCGTGCGGCGCCTCGTGAGGAAGATCCGCGAGAACGCCTCCGAGATCGTCGAGGTGGAAGAGCGCTTCATGGAGGATGCCGAGGTGGCACTCGTCGTCTACGGATCCACCTTGGGTCCCGCTCTCGAAGCGGTGCGGCACGCACGCGCCGAAGGCATGCGAGTCGGGCTTCTTAGGCTCGTGACGCCATGGCCGTTTCCGCGCGAGGCCATCCAGAAGGTCTCGGCCACCTTGCGCGCCTTGGTCGTCGCCGAGGGGAACCTCGGTCAGATGGTCCATCCCGTCCGCGAGTATGCGAAGTGCCCCGTCATCCACCTCGGCATACCAGGAGGACGGATGCTACGCCCCGACGAGATCCTCCGCACGCTCAGGGGGGTGGCGGCCTGACGGAGGCGCAAGTGGCGACGCGGCACCCGAAAGACGATCTCCTTCGGGTCGCAAGACTTCCCCACATCTGGTGCCCCGGCTGCGGATTGGGAAACGTCCTGAGGTCCGTGGCGGAGGCAATCGGGGGGTCGAGGATACCCGTGGAGCGCCACGTCTGCGTCTCCGGCATCGGTTGCACGGGGCGTTCGGCCGGTTACCTCAACATCGATTCCTACCACACGACGCACGGGAGGCCCATCCCCTTTGCGACGGGCCTTAAACTGGCAAATCCCGCCCTTGAGGTGACCGTCATCTCCGGCGACGGCGATCTCACGACCATCGGGGGAAACCATCTCATCCACGCCGCCCGCCGCAACATCGACATCAACGTCGTCCTCGTGAACAACTTCAATTACGGAATGACGGGCGGCCAGTTCGGGGCCACCACCCCGCACGGGGCGAGGACCACGACGTCCGGGTACGGCAACTTCGAATATCCTTTCAACCTGCCCCTCCTCGTCGCGGCGGCGGGGGCGCCCTTCGTCTCGCGCTGGACCACGCTCCACGTGCGGCAGCTGCGGCGCGCCATCGAGGACGCTTTCGAGTTCGACGGGTTCACTTTCATCGAGGTCATCTCCCCTTGTCCTCCAGGCTTCGGGAAGAAGAACGGCTACGCCGACGCACTCTCGGAGATGAACCACTTCATGGAGCAGGCCGTCGTGGACAACGAGGCCGACCTTTGGGAACTCGATCTTTCCATGAGGGCTGACGAGCCGTTGATCGTCGGCGATTTCAGACGCGGCAAGCGGCCCTCCTACGGCGAGGCCCGAAGCGAGATACTCTCGAAATCGGGGGTAACGCGATGAGGACGGAGATACGCGTGGCGGGTTTTGGCGGTCAAGGAGTGATCACGATGGGGAAGATCCTCGGTCGGGCGGCGGCACTCCATGACGGCCGGCACGCTGCCCTGACGGAGGATTACGGACCTGAAAAGACCGGCGGCTGGAGCAGGGCGGACCTCGTGATAAGCGACGACGTCATCGGGTATCCTATCATCGAGAAGCCCGGCGTCTTCGTCGCTTTGTCCCAGGACGGGTTCGAGCGGTTCAGATCCTCCATGGACGAGGAGACGACGTTGATAATCGAATCGGAACTCGTGAAGCTCCCCGCGAGTTCGGAGCTCAGGGCCCACGCGATACCCGCGATGCGCAGCGCCTTGTCGCTTGGCAAGAAGGTGGTCGCGAACATCGTGATGATGGGAGCGGTCGTGGAGTTCACGCGCGCCGTCTCGCCCCAGGCCGTGCAAAAAGCCCTGGGCGAGAGCGTCCCAAAAGGGACAGAAGGGCTGAACGAACGGGCCTTCGAAGAGGGGCGGCTCCTTGCGCGGGAGGCGTCACCGTGACCGGGACGAAAGGCGACCGCGTGCTCATCATCGGGGCCGGCATCGCCGGGATACAGGCGGCGCTCGATCTGGCCCACGCGGGCGCCCCGGTGACTCTCGTCGAGCGGGGTTCCGCCATCGGCGGGCACATGGCTGCGCTCGACAAGAATTTCCCCACGCTCGACTGCTCCATATGCATCGAGGCGCCGAGGATAAGCGACGCCGTCCGGCACCACAACATCGAGGTCCTCACGCTCAGCGACGTCGTGGCCGTCTCCGGCTCTCCGGGGGACTTCCGCGTGGAGATCGTCAAGAGGGCGCGCTACGTGACCGACCAGTGCACGCGCTGCAACGAGTGCTCGCTCGTCTGCCCGCAGGCACGCCCCAACGGGTTCGACCGGGGCCTCTCGACGCGCAAGGCCATTTACACGCCGTTCCCGCAGGCGGAACCCGGTGCCTACGTCCTCGATCTTTCCTCATGCCTCAACGAGCCCCCGAACTACCTTCCATGCGGTCGTTGTTTGGACGCCTGCGCGCCCAAGTGCATCGATTTCTCCATGAAGCCGACGGAACTCCTCGAACGTCGCGCGTCTTCCGTGATCGTCGCGACGGGCTTCGACCTCCTCGAGGCGGGCGAGATCCCTGAGTACGGCTACGGATCGCACCCCGACGTCCTCACCGCGATGGAGTTCGAGCGGATGCTCAACGCGGCGGGGCCGACCTCAGGCGAGATCCTGAGGCCCTCGGACGAAAAGCCTCCGAAAAGCATCCTCTTCGTCCTGTGCGTCGGCTCGCGCGACGAGCGCTTCTGCCACTACTGCTCGCGGATCTGCTGCATGTACTCCGTCAAGGAGGCCCTCCAGGCAAAGGAGCACGGCGTGGCCGACGTCACAATCCTCTACATGGATCTTCGCGCGTACGGGAAGGGCTTCGACGATTTCGTCGAACGGACTCGATCCGAGGGCGTGCGCTTCGTCCGCGGACGTCCATCGAGCGTTGCCTCGGACGGGAAGACGGTCCGGGTGCGCTTCGAGGACACATCCGAGCGTAAGGTCCATGAAGAAGCCTTCGACATGGTCGTCCTCGCTCCCGCCGTCCTCCCGGCGCGCGGTACCAAGGAACTCGCCGGGGTGCTGGGAGTGGAGCTCGACAGCGACGGTTTTTTCCTCACGCCCGGGACCTCCGGCGACCTTCAACGGACGAGTCGGCCCGGGGTGTACGTGGCGGGCTGCGCGAGCGGGCCCAAGGACATCCCGGACACCGTCGCCGAGGCGGGGGGTGCCGCGGCCAAGGCGCTGGCGCACGTGGAAGGTCGCTACTGGCCCGAGGAAGAGAAGGTGGAGCCCATCGATGCCACGGGCGATGCCCGGGTGGGCGTCTTCGTCTGCGACTGCGGATCCAACATCGCGGGCACCATCCGTGTGCCCAAGCTCGTCGAGGACGTAATGAAAGTGCCCGGTGTCGCCCACTCCGAAGAGGTGATGTTCGCCTGCGCCGCGAAGACGCAAGGAGACATCGCGAAGACGATCCGCGACAAGGGCCTGAACCGCGCCGTGGTCGCGGCGTGCTCGCCAAAGACCCACGGCCCCACGTTCCAAGGCGCCTGCTCGAGGGCGGGGCTCAACCCGTTCCTCTTTGAGATGGCGAACCTCCGCAACCACGCGTCCTGGGTCCACAAGAAGGAGCCCGACCTTGCCACCGAGAAGGGGTCCGACCTTGTGCGCATGGCGGTGGAGAAGGCGAAACTGCTTCGACCGCTCACGGTGACCAGGCAGAAGGTGGAAAAGCGCGTCCTGGTCGTCGGCGGCGGGGTCGCCGGCATGAGCGCCGCGGAGGCGCTCGCCTCGCATGGCATCGAGACCCACCTCGTGGAAAAGGGGAGCGAGCTCGGTGGAAACGTCCGCCGCCTTTCGCACGTTTCCGGCATCGACGTTCCCGCTGCCGCATTCCTCATGGAGAAGGAGGCGACCCTGCGCCGGGCGGGCGCGAAGATCCACCTCAGGGATTCCGTCGAGGTGATAAGCGGTCACGTGGGGAACTTCCACGTGTCCCTCAAGAGCGGGGAGAGCCTCGACGTGGGTGCGGTCGTACTTGCCACAGGGGCCACCCCTGTCGATACGGATGCGCTGGGGCGCGGGACGGATCCTCGGGTACTCACGAACGTCGAGCTTGAGGCGCGCTCCGACCCCATCAGGGGGGAGCGCATCACCTTCCTTGGATGCGTGGGATCGCGCTCCGACGGGTCCGGATGTTCCCGGTACTGCTGCAGATCGATGGTCTCGCAAGCCACCCGGCTCCAAGAGGCCGGAAACAGCGTGCGCATCGTATCCAAGGACCTACGGACGTACGGGCGCCATGCCGAGGAGGCGCTTTCCAGGGCGGCCCGTTTGGGTGTCAAGTTCTTCCGCGTGTCATCCGACGGACCCATAGAGGCGGCCATCGGATGGCGCGACGGGGGCATCGCCTTCAACGACGCCCTCAGCGGGGCCGAGGTGCTCCTTCCGACCGATAAGTTAGTGCTCGCTGTCGGGCTTCGGTCCGCCGCGTCATCTCCCGCCGAGCAACTCAAAGTCGCCCTCGGGGAGGACGGCTTCCTCCTCGAAAGTCACCCGAAGCTCGGCCCCGTGGAGGCCGCCGTCGCGGGCGTCTTCTTGGCAGGCGCCTGCCAGGGCCCGAAGGACGCGGGCGAGGCGATGGCGCAGGGGCTCGCGGCCGCGGCGAAGGCCTCGGCCCTGCTCGGCCCCGGCGAGATCGAGCAGGAGCCGCTCAAGGCCGTCATCGACGCCGAGAAGTGCACGGGTTGCACGCTCTGCGCGCGCGTCTGCCCGCATGGCGCCATATCAGCCGAGCCCGGAAAGCCCGCGCGACTCATCGAAGCCGCATGCGCCGGGTGCGGGACCTGCGCGGCCGCTTGCCCCGCCGACGCGATCACCATGCCCTCTTTCACGGACGAACAGATACTGGCCCAGATCGACGCGGCCACGGAGAACGCCCCGCTCGAAAAGGTCGTGGTGTTCGCCTGCAACTGGTGCTCCTACGCGGGCGCAGACACCGCCGGCATCGCCAAGCTCCAATACCCGGCGTCCTCCAGGGTCATCCGGACGATGTGCTCGGGCCGTGTTTCCGAGAAGTTCATCCTCCGCGCCTTCGAGCGCAAGGCGGGAGCGGTCCTCGTCACCGGGTGCCATCCGGGCAGTTGCCACTACCTGACGGCGAACCTCGAGACGGAGAAACGCATGAAGCGATGGAAGTCGCGCCTCGCGGCCAAGGGCTACGACCCGGAGAGACTGGGCCTTGCCTGGATATCGGCCGCGGAGGGGAAGCTCTTTGCCGCGAAGATGGCGGAGTTCGACGGAAAGCTCCGCTCCTCCCCGGTCGCGGTGCCGACGCCGGGGGAGGCGTCGCGATGAACGGTTCCCTATCGGTCCTGGAGGTGGACGATGCCCTTTCCGAGCGGATGATGAGAGCGGCCTCCCACGCCCCGGCCGCATGCTTCCAGTGCGGGACCTGTGCCGCCACGTGTCCAGTCCTTTCCGGGGAGGGCCGTCGTGTCTCCGCCCGCATGATCCTCCGCCGGGCCCAACTGGGCGTTCCGGGAGGCGAGGATGACGGCCTCTGGGCCTGCACGGCGTGCCGGTCTTGCGAGGTACGCTGCCCCCGCGACGTCCACATCGTCGAGGCCGTGATGGGGATGCGCGGCGTGTCGCTTTCCGACGGCAAGGCCCCGCCAGAGTTCCATAGGCTTCTGTGGAGTACGCTCGAAGAAGGGAATCCAGGGAACCATCCGCGTTCCCGGCGCGCGGACTGGGCGAAGGGAAGCGGGCTGCCCGCACCCGGAGGCACGCACAAGCTCTTGCTCTACGCGGGCTGCGCCGCGGCATACGATGAGCGGATCCAGAGGACCGCCCGGGCCGCCGCGCGCCTTCTCGTCTCGAGCGGAGTCGACGTCGGGTGGCTCGGAGCCGCGGAGAAATGCTGCGGGGACGCGGTGCGCTCGACGGGCGAGCGCGGGCACCTCGAACGCCTCGTCGCCGCTAACGTCGCCGCGTTCAACGCGACGGGCGCAGAGCGCGTCGTGGCGCTATCGCCCCATTGCTTCGACATCATGAGGAACCTCTATCCGCGCTACGGGCTACGGGCAGAAGTCGTCCACTCCACGCAACTGTTCTCGGAGCTCGTTGATGCCGGACGGCTCGTCTCCCCACGACGCGTGGATGCGACGGTGGCCTATCATGATCCATGCTATCTTGGGCGCTACAACGGGGTATACGAGGAACCCCGCAAGATATTGGAATCGATCCCCGGCCTCAAGGTCGTCGAGATGAGGGACAGCAAGGACAGCGCGCTCTGCTGCGGTGGGGGCGGCGGCGGCATGTGGCGGCGCGAAGAGGGAGAACGTCTATCGGACAAGCGGCACGCCCAAGCGGCATCGACCGGCGCGGAGATCCTTGCGACCGCCTGTCCCTACTGCATCGAGAACTTCGAGGACGCCACCAAGAGGCTCGGGGGGCCGGCCGTCTTAGATGTCGTGGAGCTTCTTTCCCCTGCAGGAGGTGCCTGATTGGTCTCGGCGAAGGAAGGCGAATGGAAGGGCATCTGGGTGTTCATGGAACGCGCCGATCAAGGCTTGGCACGCGTGGGGCTCGAACTCCTCGGTCGCGGCCGCGCGCTCGCCGATGAGGTACATGAGGTACTTACGGCAGTGATACTTGGCGACGCGGTCGAGGCGCAGGCTTCGCTCGCCGCGACCCACGGGGCGGACCGCGTGATCGTCGTGGAGCATCCGCTTCTTCGCAATTACTCCACGGAGAGCCACGCGAAGGTCATGACGGAGCTTGTCTCCGCGAGGCGTCCCAACATCGTCCTATTCGGCGCCACGCCCGACGGCCGCGATCTTGCGGGGAGGCTCGCCGTGAGGCTTCGGACGGGACTCACCGCCAACGCCGTCCGGCTTGAGATCGACCGGGAAAAACGGATCCTTCTCGCCGGCGTCCCGGGCTTCGGCGGCAGCGTCGTCGCGATGATAAAGTGCGAAACGGGCCGCCCCCAACTCTCCACCGTACGGGCGGGGGTCTTTGCGCCTTGCGCTGCGGACGCGGAAAGACGTTTCGAGGTCGAGCGAGTGCGCGTCGATCTTACCGAGGCCGACGTCCCGGTGCGCCTCCTTGGAAGAGAATCCTTGGCGGCCGAGGACGTGGCGGCGGCGGAGCGGGTCGTTGTCGCGGGGTTGGGCGTCGCCGGAGACCTTCGTCCCGTCGAAAGGATCGCGCTCGCGATGGGTGCAAGTCTCGCGGTCACGAGGCCCCTCGTCGATGCGGGCGGGTTCGGGCGGGACCGACAGGTGGGGTCGACGGGGATCGCGTTGCGCGGAAAACTCGCGATCGTCGCCGGGGCGAGCGGCGCGAGCCACTTCGTCTCGGGACTGCGCGACGTCGGATTGGTCATCGCCATAAACAAGGACGCGTCCGCCCCGATCTTTGAGCATGCCGACCTCTGCCTCGTGGGGGATGCGGCCATGATCCTCTCCCTCGCCACGGATGAACTCGAACGGGTCGAGAAGGTGTCGGTTTGACGCTCGACGTCGTGGTCGCCGTCAAGGTCGTGCCCAAACCCGAAGAGGTCTCCTTCAACAAGGAGACGAAGACGTTGGACAGGGCGAAGGCCGAAAACGTCCTGAACCCTTCCGACAAGTGCGCCATCGAAGCCGCCCTGCGGCTGGCGCAACGGCACGGGGGCGATGTCTCTGTCGTCTCCATGGGCCCTCCGTTCGCGAAGGCCCAACTCGATCTGGCGATTGGCATGGGTGCGACGAGGGCGATACTCGCAAGCGACCGGCTTTTCGCCGGCTCGGACACCTACCCCACATCCCGGGTCCTCGCCGCCGCGATCCGGTTGACGGGTAAGTGGGACGTCGTCCTGTGTGGCGACGAGGCGGCGGACTCCGCGACGGGCCAAGTGCCGCAGGGGATAGCGGAATGGCTAGGGATCCCGCAGGTGACTTTTGCGGATCGGATCGATTATGAAGGCGGCCGGTTGGTGCTTCGGCGGCCGGTGGGGCGCACCATAGAGAGGGCAAGCGCGCCGGTCCCGGCGCTCGTCTCGCTCGTGGCGGGCGCGTATGAACCACGTTTTCCGGACTTCACCCGCGTAACGGGTTCGGAGAAGGAGAACACGGTCGAGGTCGTGGGTGCGGCTCAGCTGGGGCTAAGGGAAGAGGAGGTCGGGCTCAAGGGCTCCTTCACGACCGTCGCAGGGCTCGTCGAGGGAGAGGCCAAGGCGCGGCGGCGAAGGCTCGTAGAGGGCTCGATGGAAGAGAAGGCGCGCGCCGTAGCAGACGCGATAAGGGCATCCATGGGCCGGGCCCCGCGGACGTAGACGCCGGGCCGGCATCCATGTGAAACCCGTCCGTTCTTGAAATGGCCATCGTGGCAGAAGAAAGACAGGCCCCGTTGACGCCGGGTCAATGGCCGCCGACTCCGTGCATTCGCTTGGTAGATCGGCTGCCTCACTCATCGCCTTCGATGACGTCGCCTTCGGCTCCGTCATCTCGTCCACTGCTTGGGGACACTAGGGGACGCAGTGGAGTCGTCGGGATCTGATTCGGGTGACTCCCTCCGGTCGTCACCCTCTCAAATCCCGACTTCGTCCATTCGCGACCTCGCTCACGCTCGGTCGCTCATGGACTCGTCGGGATTTGAACCCGAGGCCTCTCCCATGCCAAGGGAGCGATCTACCGCTGATCTACGAGCCCAAATCGCGTGCGCGCGATTTGGGCTCGGAGACGAGATGACGAGGCGCCCGAGGGCGCCGAAGTCATCGAAGTCTACGAGCCCGGCTTTGGGGAGCCGAAACCGCGCGACGAGCGATATTGGTGACCGGGCCACGTTTGAAGCGCCCTGGCTGGTTCGCCAAAGCCAGCGCTGGTTAATAAAAGTGAGCCATTGGCGTCTTGGCGCTCAGACGCGGCGGCGAGGGCGCGTCAAGGCCACGGCGACGGCGGCCAGAGAGAGGAGAGGTAGCTCCAAGCCGGGAACCCGCGCAGGTTGATCCCCTTGCGTGAGCGGCGCGATTTCGCCGATCGGCGACGGAAGAGGTGTTCCCTGCGCGACGTTCAAGGTGAGCAACCTCGGCGCGTTCACGTCGTTTCCGAAGTATGCGGGGGTCGCATCGTCGTGGATCGATATCGGGTCGGCCTGAAGGTAGTATTCGCCGCCCGCGGGGAACGTGACGTTGATCAGGAACTTGCCGTCCGCGTGAGTGTGGACCTTGTGGGTAAGTATGGGGGCCCCGCCTTTCGAGGCGAAGAACTGGAAATCGACTTCCGCATGCTGGAACGGGAGGTCGCCAAGTAGGTGCGCGAAGAACTCAAGGCTTTGGGGCGTTCCCGATTTCAGTTGGTCTGTGCCTGACGTCTCAAGGAAGACCGGGCCGCTGTTAGGCGAAACCGGGCTTCCGTTCGGCGCCCCGAGAGCCCCGCCGGCGAGGATGAACGCCGGGTTAGGGGGGAGAATCCGGTACATGAAAGTCGCGTGGCCGGCCCACGTGCCGCGTTTGGCGCTGACTTCCATCCGATAGTCGCCCGGCTGCTTGTTGAGTGCCAGTATTTCGAGGATCCCATCGTACTCGTGCAGGCTCGAACTCTTGAAAACGACGGCACCGGTCGGGTCTACGAGGCTCGCCTCGAAGTTCACATGCTGGAGCGTCTCCATCATCTCGGGGTCATAGACGACTGCGGAAAGTCGCATCGGGCCGAAGACGCCATCAGTCACGTCCGGGTCGTATGTCGCGAAGAGGTCGTACGCGGGCCCTTCCGCGGCGGCGTGGCCGGGGTCGTCTTGCTCGGTCGGCGCTTCGGATGTGCGGGTCGCTCCCGTCGCGCCAGAACGCACGTTCGGTGGGTCCACCGTCACCTTGTGTTCGTGCGAGAAAGCGCGGAACGCGGGCGAATCCGGCGTCGGATACGCGTTGTATGCGACGAACCGGACCGAGAATTCGCCCGTCTCCGGGAAGACAAAGCCGAAGCTCTGTGGGTCCGCATGGGTGTGCGTGTGCGTCCGGAAGATGAGCTGGTCGTCGCGAAGGCGCCTGATCTCGACGTTCACGTCCGTGTGGTCCAGCATCTCGCCCTCCGCGTTCTCGATGTAATACGAAAACTCGGCCGGCTCGCCGACCGCAACGCTTCCCGGCGCCTTCACGAGTTTCAGACTCGGCGAAAGATAGGAGGTCGCTTCGACCGCCGTCCCGTTGAAATAGGACACTAGAAGTCCTTCGCTCGTCGGGACCTCCGCTATCACCTGGTACGGGCCCGGCACGGGGAAAACGATCTCCACGTTGTTCACACCGTCGTAATCGTGGGCGGAAACGGTCTCGTAAAGTACCACGGCGTTTTGCACGATCGTGACCTTCGCGTTGTGGTGGCGCGAGGGGAGCCCGTCCTTTCCAAGGAGGAGGAAACCAAAGTGGCTCACGTCCCCGACGAGCGCGTAGCCGTCGGGCTGGACGTCATGCGTCACGAACAACATGCCTTTGCTCATGTCGTGCTCGTGATCGGCCTGGGCGTTTGCAAGCGGCCCGCCGATGACGACGAGCGATAACACCAACACTAGCGCACGGTTCGTCAAGCCCTTTTCCACGGTTTGCCAGCGTAGATGTGAGTATTTATAGCTTCTACGGCGAGCCTTGGCCAATGGACAGAAGTGGACGGCGCCTTGGCCGGGCAGAGCTTTTTTCCGTGACCCGGCCATCGAAGCCCAAGGCGTGACAATGGAAATCGAGACCATCTGCGAAAAGGGTCGACATCAGAACTGCCTTCACACGAAGATGCAGGAAAAGCGGGCGAAGAGGTAGGGATATCGGTAGCGCCGCCATCTTCTCGATTCCCTCGTGAAGGGCCCAGCCGGGTTTTCGCTGGACTCGCCCCGGCTCGTCCGCTTGGAATCCAGCTGGTCCCATGAAGCGCCATTCGCTACGCTCATGGCTTTCATGGGCCCAGCCGGATTTGAACCGGCGACCAATCGGTTATGAGCCGAACGCTCCACCGGACTAAGCTATGGGCCCGGCGACTGCCAATCAATGGGGCAATCGACTGCCCGGACGACGTCGCCAAGGCCGGTCGTCCCAGGCCGACGGGTCCGCGAAGCGAACCGCGACTATAAGTGATTGGCGAGCCGGATTGGCGCCCGCGCGGGCCGCACAGGGGGTGGTCGCCTTCCTGTGGCCCCCTTCCCCCTTTCCAGAACCTTTTTTAGCCGCTAGCAGCGTGTGGAGGCCCGGTAGGACCCGTGGAAGTCGAACGTCTGCTCGTCGATGGGGAAACATACGTGAAGAACGCCGAGGAGGCGCTCGAGCGCGTCATCATCAACGCGGACCAGCTCTACGTCTGGGACAACCAGGTCGAGGTCATCGACACGTTCCTCGCCGACACCGAGGACATCAGCGGCGGAGATCCGAAGATCGGCGACCTGCGAAGCAAGCTCCGGGAGCTAAAGACCAGGATCGAGAAGAAGAGCGCGGAGTTCCTCGCGAAGGCCGAGGGCCAGGAACTCCCGGAAGACCCGCCCGAGGACGAGGCGGTCGCAGAGTTCGAATCGTTCGGCGCGGATTTCCTGAAGATGGCCAACGACGCTTTGAAGGCGAAGGTGAAGGACGTGTCGGAGCTTCCCGATTGGGAGGAGCCCCTAGCGATCATCAACTCGTATCTTGCCGATTCGGAACCGTACGCGGGCAAGGGCAAGTTGCCGAAGATCCGGACGGACCTCAAGGCGAAGAAGGCCGAGTTGGCGACGAAGATCCGGGACATCGTCGAGAAGTGGCGCCAACAGGATATGGCGGGCGGCGAAGACGAAGGCGACGACTGACCGCCACCAAGCGATTGAGTCTCCGGAAGCCGCGTCCACGGCCGCCGTCGGACGGGGCGTCGTGGAAGGGGCGAGCACCGCCGGGCGGCGCCACGGGACGCTCCTTGCCGCCGGCACGGTCGCGCTCTGCGTCGGTTGCGGGGGGCTCGCCACTTTGGTCTACGGCGTGCTCGGGACCGGCGCCTTTGCGACAGGTGTTGCCTACGGTGCGCCGCCCCTGGTCGTCCTTGGAGCGTTTCTCTTTTGGGCATCTCGCCGGTGACAGGGTTTATGCACATGGAACCCTCTTGGCGCCCGTGAAGCCCAAGAAGAAGCTCCCCTCCATCGAGATCGAAGGCAAGTCGGAGGAGAGTTTCGAGTTCCGAGATGGCAAGATTGTCCGCGTGAAGAGGGAGAAGAAGCCCGGATCCGAATAGTTGGGAGAGGCCCCTTACCGGTATGGTTCCCCTCTTTGGGCATTCCGTTGGTTATAATTAGACGTGATACCGTGGGCCACGACCTAAGGAGAGGGCGAAACAAATATTGAGACGGAAAGGGGCCGATGGTCTCGTCATCGTCTTGATGGTGGCGCTCATGACGCTCACCCCCGGGTGGAGCCAGGCCCAAGCCTCGCACGAGACGGGCGGCATCTCGCTTGCGGGGGCGGTCCTTCCGACCGGGAGAGCGCGATCGGCCGCCGTGGGGATTACTGGGACCGCCTACGTGTTCGGAGGTAACGACGGAAGCGCGCTCGACGCCGTACTCGCCTACTCGCCCGCCACCGATTCTTTGACCCAGATCTCGGTGAAACTGCCGTCCGGCCGCTACGGTTCAAGTGCTGCGACCGACGGGCGCTCCGCCTACGTGTTCGGGGGCCGCAACCACACTTCTTTCTTCGATGAGATCGCGGTCTTCGATCCAGACGCTCCCTCGCTTCGCGTGGACGGTGGACGGCTTCCGACCGCTCGCGCCTTCACAAGCGCCGTCTGGACGGGCTCGACCGCCCTGGTCTTTGGAGGCCTCGGGCCTTCCGGGCCGCTCGATTCGATCGTGCAGTACGACCCGGGGACCGGCGTCGCCACCACACTTGAGGCGAGGTTGCCGTACCCCCTTTTCGACGCGAGCGCCATCTGGGACGGGGAGGCCGCGTTGATCTTCGGCGGGTTCGACAACGTGAGCCTGCGACGCGAGGTGCTCCGTTTCGACCCCGCCGTGGGGGCCGTGACGACCATGGGCGCAAGGTTGCCCTCCGCCCGTGACCAGACGAGCGCTGTTTGGAACGGCGCTAACGCCTACGTCTACGGCGGGGGGACGGGGACCTTGCTCTTGCGCGAGGTGCTTCGCTACTCGCCATCGTCCGACACTTTTTTCATCATGGCCGAGAAGCTTCCGAGCGGGCGCGACCAGTCGAGCGCCGCGTGGGTCGGGAACCGCGCCTTGGTCTTTGGAGGCTTTGGCGGGTTGATGCCGCTTTCAGAGATCGTGAGACACGAGCCGCCGAACCAGGCACCCGTCGCCGCCTTCGACCATCTCACTCGGCGGCTCGCGGCAACGGTCGACGCATCGGATTCGACCGACCCCGACGGGAGCATCGTGTCGTATTCGTGGGATTGGGGCGACGGCTCCGACCCGGGCCTTGGCGTAACGGCGACTCACGACTACGAAAGTGAAGGCACGTATGCCGTCGCGCTTACCGTGAGAGACGGTGCGGGAGCGAGTGCCAAGACATCGAAGGACATCGTCGTGTCGAGCGTGAACCAATCGCCGGTGGCCGACTTCAGGCACACGACGCGAGCGCTCGTCGCGAAGGTCGACGCCTCGTCCGCCACGGATTTCGATGGGGCCATAGTGTCCTACGAGTGGCGTTGGGGGGACTCGAGCGCCGCTGGCATGGGCGTCATCACGGAGCACTCGTTCCCTGAGCCCGGAACGTACGCGGTCACGCTCAAGGTGATCGACGACGAAGGTCTTTCCAGTACGGTCGTGCGGGATGTGGCGGTCTCGAAGTCCAACTTCCCGCCTACACCCGCCTTCGTGGCCGCGGTCGATGGATTGGCGATGACCGTGGATGCAAGCGCTTCATCGGACACGGACGGACGGATCGTGTCGTACTCGTGGAATTGGAGCGATGGCACGCCGGACGGGGCCGGTCGTTCGACGGCCCACAGGTTCGGCTCCCCCGGCGCCTACACGGTCACCCTCCAAGTGACTGACGACGCGGGCGCCATCGGCGTATCGAGCCAGTCGGCGGTGGTGGAGGGTGTCGGCGAAGAGCCCGACGAGTCGGGTGACGCGCCGGTGTTCGCGCTCGTGGGCTTCGCTTTGGAGCCTGAAAAACCCCTGCGCGGCGATTCGGTCGTCGCGAGGCTCACGATATCGAACCAGGGGAACGCCACGGGGACGGCGACGGTCCGGTTGCGCGTCAACGATTCCGTCTACGACGTCCGTTTGGTCACCCTTCCGGCCGGCGAGACGCTGATCGTCCGCTTCAAGGGATTGAAGCTCGAAGCCGAGGGTCTTTACCGGTTCGAATCGGGGATCGTCGGAGGCCCGCAATCCCAGCCGATCACCGTGGACGTCCCCATGGGATCGAAGGCGGATCCGATGGATGAAGGATTGAAGACGGCCGTCCCGAACCTCCCATTGGAAGGGTTCCTCGCACTCGCTTGCGCCTGCGCGGGCGGCGCCCTCGTTCGACGACGCAATAGCAGATAGGCACGAGAGGCCTTGAGGCGGCCCCGGGCGGCCTTCGATCGCGGTACTTTACGGTAGCTCCCCGCGCGCGCGGCTTTTCACTTGTACAGCTTTTCGCCTGCGGGGATCCCGACTTTCAACCAGTTCTCCATGGGAGCAAGCGGGCAACTGTAATCCTCGTTGTAGGCGCAGTATGGATTGTACGCCGCGTTGAAGTCGAGCTCGAAATGGTCGTCGCTTGACATCTCGAGGTCGAGGTACCGGGCGGCCCCGTAGGTCTCTTTGCCCGAGGTGAGGTCCCTGAACGCGATGAACAGCGTGTCGCGGGTGCGCTCGGGCGAAACGTAACCTTGGAGGACGCACTCGACCCCGTCGAGCTCGAAGCGCAACCTTCCGTACTTCTCGTACTCCCGGACGTCCCCGTCGCTCGTTCCCATCTCGATACGTTCGCCCGCAGCGTTGCGGTCGAGCTTCAACCTGAAACGGAGCCTCTCATCGACGGGGAAATATCTTAGGCCATGGAACGCGGCTCTTTCGGAAGCCGGGATCGGCGACCAAGGGGCCGATTTGAAAGCCTCGTCCTTCTCCTTTCGGAGGGACTCGACCCTGCTTACGTACCACCCGGCCAATGAGACGACCCGCCCTGGAGTCGCGACGGGAAAGATAATGTCGTCGTTACCGGGTGGGAAGCGTCGTCGCGTTTCGCGGATGGCGGCGTCCGGCTTTGTGGCCGTCGTTCGCCATGCGCATGTCGGGCGATCGACCCATCGGGCGGAGGGGGCCTCGGGGGCGGGCCTTGCCAAATTATATCTTTTGCGACCCTCTTCGTTGCCTCGTGGACGAAGAGAAGGAAGCCATCGAGACCCGCCTCATCCACGCAGGCCAGCCGCCGAACGGCGAGACCGGCGCGGTCGTCGTTCCCATAAGCCCCGCGACCACCTACGCCCAAGCTAACCTCGGCGAGCATAAAGGCTACGAGTACGGCCGCACGCATAACCCGACGCGGCAAGCCCTCGAAGCGTGCATCGCGGACGTCGAGGGCGGAAAGCGCGGGTTCGCGTTCGCAAGCGGCATGAGCGCGATACAGGCCCTGTCGCATCTTTTCAAATCTGGTGATCACCTTGTCGTGGAGCAGAACTGTTACGGCGGGACGTACCGCTTCCTCACCACGATAATGAAGGACTTCGGCCTTGAGACGACGTACGTGGACAGTTCCACGCCCAAGAACGTGGAGGCCGCGATCCGAGCGAACACGAAGGCCATCCACCTTGAGACGCCGACGAACCCCAACCTCAACCTCTGCGATCTGAAAGCGATATCGGAGATCGCGAAGGCGAGGAAGATCCTCACCATCGTCGACAACACTTTCTCCACACCGTATCTTCAACGGCCACACTCGTTCGGCATCGACGTCGTCGTCCACAGCGCGACGAAATACATCGGCGGCCACTCGGACGTGATCGGCGGCCTTGTCACGACGACCGACCAGCGCGTCGCCGAGCGCATCGCCTACATCCAGAACGCGACAGGAGCCGTCCCGTCTCCCTTCGATTGTTTCCTCCAGATGCGCGGCCTCAAAACGCTCCACTTGAGGATGGACCGCCATTCCTCGAACGCGATGGAGATCGCGAAGTTCCTTTCGACGCACCCAAAGGTGAAGCGGGTCCATTACCCGGGATTACCGTCACATCCCCAGCACGCCCTCGCCAAGAAACAGATGCGCGCCTTCGGTGGCATGGTGTCATTCGACGTCGGTACCATCGAGAACGTGAAGAAGATGGCGCCGAAGTTCCAGGTGGGCGTCCTGGCGGAGAGCCTTGGAGCCGTCGAGACCCTCATATGCCATCCGGCGACGATGACGCATGCGAGTATCCCCAAAGCGGAGAGGGAACGCTCCGGCATCACGGATGGGTTGGTCAGGATATCCGTGGGACTTGAGAACGTGGACGACATAAAGGCGGACGTCAAGCGGGCGCTGGATGCGATCTAAAGGCACGCGGTCACTCTGGGCCGATTATTCGAGATACCCAAGTCGCAACGGCGCCGCGGCATCTTGTGCGCATCGGGCCTTGGTGGATGTTTTCAACCGGCCGGACCGCGGCTGTCCCGTCGGACCGCCATCACAAGACGGCACCAGTGTAGGACGCGCGTCGCGTCACGGCGCAAAGTCCTGCCCTCGGCCTCCGATAGGCGTCGGGCCTCGTACTCGACGACGTTCTTCATTTCCAAGACGCGTCTTGCCTGCCGCATGGGAGTAGCGGCATCCTGGAGATTCGCTTCCTTCAGCAAATCGAGGACGTCCAGATGGTCGGGGCCTCTCGAGCGCGCGCCGACGTACGTGGTCGTGATCGCGTCTAGCCCCGAGATCACGCAATGGATGGCACCCAAGCCGGCAGCACTCCAATCCCCGCGCTCGGCGGCCGTGTCCATGGCACGACCGAATTCTTCGGCTCTGTCCAGGTAGACCCGCGCCATGTCGCGCGGTAGGGCCTCGCGCTTCATTCTTTTCGTTCGATAAGGACAATCCCTTCCCTTTCAATGTTCTCCAGGAGGGGTAGTCGATTCTTTCGGCGAACTTCCTCGCTTGTGTAGATGATCGTGGACAGGGCGTTTCCGAAGCCGGTGCCTATGCGGGCCCGCAACCGATCAAGTCTTGCGGAGACCGCCGCCTTCGCCCGTTGCGATCTCACGACGACCAGGAGATCGATGTCGCTGCCCGGCCTCTCGTCTCCCCTTGCCACGGAGCCGTAGAGAACCACGCGAGTCACGTCGTCCGAATTGGAAAGAGCCTCCACGACCACGGATCGGAGCGCCTCGAGCGTCGCGTGTTCGGCGGCGAACAGGGCGGACAGCGGTTCGGTGAAATAGTGGGCCTCCCTCCAACGCCAGAGTTGTGCGTTACCCGCGCGCCGGACCGTTACTACGCCGTTTTCCAGGAACCGGTTCAATTCGCGGATCGATGCAGGCACGGACGCGCCCGATTCGAGAGCGGCTTCGCGCCCGGTGAACTCGCGCCCGGGAAAACGGGAAAGCGTCCTAATGAGACGCACGGCCGTCGTGTTCAGTAGAAGCGAATCAAGCCCGCCATGGAATCGCATGTTATCAATAAGAAACGAATGTTACTGATTGGTAATAAAGGGTTCGGGGAGGGGCCACGAGTCTTACGAGCACGGCAAGGTCCCCGGCGGAACCGTCTACTGCATCCTCATCAAGACCAAGACACCGGATACGTTCATCACCGACCGGCTCGTCAGGATATCCGTGGGACTTGAGAACGTGGACGACATCAAGGCGGCCGTCAAACGGGCGCTGGATGCGATCTGACGCGGGCCTTCTTGGGAATGCCGCACCCCTTCGCCGCCACATGTACCAGTTCGCGTTCCCACTTTTTCTCCCACAATCCTAAAATAGTGGGAAAAACAATGGGAATGCATGGCGACGACGGTGGACGAAAGGGGGCGGGTCCTCATCCCGCGAGGGATCCGCGAGGAACAAGGGCTTGCCCCGGGTAGCCCGGTCATCATCGAGTCCACGAAGGACGGCGTATTACTCCGGCCGGCCCTTCAAAGGGAAGAAGCCCTTCGGAGGCTCAACGGTGCCATCAACGTCAAGAACCGCAAGCGCGGCGTAGAGCCCATGGACCCGCTTGCCGTGAAGCAGATCTGGGAGCCCCGGACTTGATCCTCGTCGATTCGAACATCTGGATCTGTTTTCTGGACGCCGAAGCAAGAGAGCACGCTGCGGTCGAAAAGGCACTACCGGCCCTCTTGAAAGACCACGATGCCCTCCTTCCCGCCCCGGTCCAGCTCGAGGTCCTCCACTATCTTTCGCGTCAGGTCGATGAGGGCCTCGAAGAGATCATCGACGATTTTCTCTCTCAACCGGGCGAAGTGGAACCATTGACCGGCGCCGTCGTCTCCGAGTGTTCGCGCCTCCTTGCCAAGCATCGCGGGCTTGGTCTCGGCGGAAGGGACGCAGCGCTTCTTGTCATGGCAAGGAATCGCGGCGCTACCCTTGCGACGGCCGACAAAGCCCTTGCGCGAGTCGCGAAGAAAGTCGGGATCAGTGTCGTGAACCCTGCGTCTGGTTGAGAAAAACGGGAACGCCGTCTCTAAAAACCCCCTGTAGTTTTCGGCTGCCGGCGGGCCGGCGCGCCGCGGTGACCCTGGAAAAAACCGCTTCGGGGTTCACATGGGCTGTGGGGACAACGGCGGTCCACCTGAAGCGTCGTGGGTCCGTGACTATGGGCCGGCCATGGGATTTGCCGACGTGAGCCACGGGTCGAATAGTGGCGGTTCTCCGCCTGGATTGTCGAGTAGGACGTCTCCAGTTCCGGAGCCGGCTCCGCTCGGGCCCGACGATGACCCCCACCAATTGTCGCGTAGGTCTAATTCAAGGGTCGAGCACGCGCAGGCGCCGTAATTCGAGTTTCCGAAGATGTTGTTGCCAGAGTAGGTGTTCAAGGCAGACGTGCCACCGGCCCGAAGTCCACCGCCCAGGTTGTAAGAGATCACGTTGTCGGTGACGGCGGCGTTCGTGGAACCAACGTAGATGCCGATTCCCGTGTTGTTCGTGACGAGGTTGTGACTGATGGTGACGTTCTGCCCCGTTCCACCGCTTAGGCTGACGCCGTGGACACCGGAGTTCGAAATCACGTTTCCCTCCAAGGATACGTTCGAGCACCACATGACTAGGCCATATTGATTCGACGTCAACGAGTTGTCTGTGGCCTGGATGCCTCCGCACGAGTTGATGTTGATGCCCGTATAACAGCCGGAGACATCATTCGCGCCCAGTACGAGGGCGCCGCTTGACCCTAGCGTCGCGACGCCGTTCGAGAATCCAGGTGGACCGAGAATGCATTGCACATCGTTATCGGAGATGGTTACGATTTGACTGTCGGAGATGAGGATTCCGGTTCCGGCCTGCTGGCCGGCCACGAAGCTCCCGGTCGAGCCAATGACGTTGTTTTCGATGCGCGCGTTGCTCACACGATCAAGCCATATCTCGGCCACTTTGTGATGACGAATAAGGTTGTTCCGGATGAGCACATGGGCCGTGGTTTGGCTGAGAGTGATCCCGCCACAGAGGCCATTCTGCATGGAGCACTCCGGCGTCACTGACCCGTCGATGCTCCACGATTCTATCACGTACGGATTGTCCGCGGTTCCGCATCCGCCAACGACGCCATTGGCGACGTTGGGAACACAGGCAATCCCGAGACCAGCGTTTCCGACGATTAGGATGGCGGGCCGAGGCACTTGGTCGCTCGCGCTCGCGGGCGCAGGAAAAATACTCAATAAGGCTAGTATCACGATGGTGATCGCGATGGTTGGTCTGCGCCCCCCGAATCTCACGCTCCGCGAGTAGTTTTCGCGGTATTTGAAGATTCTCCAAACCCTGTGTGCGTGTTCTCCAACATTGGTTCACCAACAAGCGTTGACTTTATAAGCGCACGCGCGCGCGTATTTGTGGTGGGCCGTAAATATGGGGCGGGCGCGAGCGCGGGCAGTATTAATTGTGCTAATATTGCTGATGTCGGGGATTTCCCTTCCACCGCCTTCCTCGGACTTGTTCTTGGTTCCGCTCGCTTCTGCCACTCACGGTGGCCCGCATCCTGAGATCAAGCAAGTGGTCATAGACCCAGGCACGCCGAACTCCACTACGGACGTGTATTTCTTTGCGGAGTGTTCGAATTGCACGGAACTCGCGCTGGATTGGCTCGTAAACGGACAGCAACCGCTGCCCGATCCCGCCGATCTTTTCGAGGCGATTCCTCCGCAAGGAGGCCTGAATTTCAAATACTCTGTAATTCCGGCGGAGGTACTTACGTTCGGTGCGAACGTCACGTGGACGGCCACGGCTACATTGGCGGAAACTTGGACCGACACTGAATCCGGCTATTTCGTCGTCGCCAACAGCCACCCGGTCGCGAGGCTGGATCCATGGTTCCAATATTACTCAGGGGGCACGACCGTCAACCGGAACGTGACCACCTACTACGGGAACGCCTTCACGTTTTCCGACAAAGAGAATAGAACGCCCTTCACGAATGAGTACGGCGAGGATGACTGGCAACATCTTTCCTACAATTGGTCCTGGGCGGACGGTACTCCGAATTCCACCACGAAGTTCCCGAGCCATGCCTTCTTCGGCGTCGGGGATTTCCCGGTCCGCGTCAGAGTCGACGACTCGTTGAACCAGACCACGGGCGACGTCGTCGCGCGTGTGCGTAACATAACGCCCGTCATCCGCGACTTGTACGCCATGGAGATGCCTGCCTTCGATTCCGCGACGAGCACGGACCCCGATGATCCACCCGTCGTATCGAACGTGGTCCGCGTCTCATTCTCATGGACGGACGACGACGTGAACCGCTCCGCGGACAACCTGAACGTCTCCATTTGGAACGTGGACGGCGCATCGGAGACGCAAGTAACGACGCGCCTCTATTCGAGTACGAACGCGACGCTTGGCTTGAACACGGTCGCGATAGAGATCGCTGCCGACCTATTGGACGGCGACGAGGTAAAGATCTGCATCCACGACAGCCTCGCAACCAATACCTACGTCAACGGTGTTCTCAAAGTCCTGGGTACGACTTTGAGCGTACCGGACAAGATCTGCCTCAAACGACTCATCATGAGAGATATCCTGCCCTTGGATCTGCGCGGAATCAAGGTCTATCACATCGGCGCCGAGGCGGCGTTGCCGCGCGTGGTCGGCGACGTCACGGAGGTTTTCCGTCAAGTCCCATTGGAGACCGGAACTTTGGAAGGGGATCGGAAGACGGAACTGAATTTCACGATGGCGATCGACGCCGCCATCGGGGAACGGGCCAGGATCGTGAGCATCGATTCCCTCGGGTATCCATTGACGCCCAACGTCGAAAAGAAGCTCGCGGAGGCCCGTGACTGGGGGCTCCTCATCGTAGCGCCCGTCGAACACTCGGGATTCACGGCGACGAATTATTTCACGGCGGCCGGGATTGGCGCCAGTTCCTGGGTCATTGGCGTCGCGCCCGCGAATCAATCCATGAACGGTACCGCTGCGGGAAGTCCGTCGGGGCCGGCGGCGCTCATGAAGCCGAAACCCGATTTCATCGTCGCCGTCAGGAACCCAGATGCGCCAAGTCCCGCCCTCGAAGCGGTCCGGGACACGGTGGACCTATTGAGCCTCATCATGCTGAAAGGTGTCACCGACCCGTACGTCGCGACGTCCTATCTGAAGACTCTCGCAGTTCCTGCGTGGGACGACACGAACGTCACGATCGCGAATGCGTGGCAACAAGGCCACGGTGTTCTCAAGATGAGTCAGATCCTCGGGTTCGCGCCGGACGCGACGTTCAGTCCCGCGAACGTGAGCGGAAAGAGCAACCTCACGTGGAACGGGACGGCGCGTCTCAATCACCTGCTAGACCTTGCACCCACGAGCCAAAATCTCGCCGCCGACTTCGGCGCCACGAACAGAGGAAGCGCCGTGACGACCCATCTCACATTCGTAAATCCGAGCAAACTACTGCCAAACCTCCTCGACCAAGTCGAGGGCTCGCCGCGCGACACCCTGACGGCGAATTCCCAGAGCGTTCCGACCGAAGGCCACAACCGCACAGGCCGCGTGAACACCACATTCTACTACTTTCCGGAGACGCTCGTGAACAACGCGAGCGAAGCGTTCCGGTCACTAGGCCACGCCACGGCCATCTCGACGCTCAAGAATTCATGGAGCGACGCGACAGTGGCGAACGTCACGCTCGCTACGGACTCCTCCATCGTGACAAGCCTCGAGTCGACTCTCGGCTCCGTGACCAACGGGCTTAAGCCCTACTACTTCGTCGACGAACGAACGGTCAACGTCTCGGGCGATTGGCAGGTAGAGCCGTTGTTCCCGAACATCGGGCCGCTTCTCGACTTGATCAATGCTTCCTACAATCGAACCCAGGTCCTGCGTTACGACGGCACGCTTACTTTTCCGCAGAGAATGGTGATCACGCTTGAAGGACTGAACCTCACCGCGAACCGGACGAGGCTTCTTGCCGCGAGGAACCTCTCCGAGGTGAATCAGACGGTCGCGTATGTGAACGCGAGCCTCAAGGTCGTGCGAGGTCTCGCCGGCGGCGACCCGATCGTCGTGCCGCTCTCGAAACTGACTTGGTCGTACCTCAATCAGACCAACCGGTTGATGCTTCGAACCGTCGGATCGGCGTTGCCTATCGGGTCTCGCGTCGAGTTGAACCTGACGACGTGGCTGAATCGGACGAGTGAGGCGCCGTATGGTTATTATTTCGGCGTCGTCCGCGTCATGGCGGATTCCATCTGCGAGAAAGACACGATCACCGGAGAGGACGTCTACTGTAGGCGCGTTGGTGCGCACCCCTGTGGTTTGGACAACTCTCGTGTTTGATTATTTAGCATTTCTGTTCACATTTACTGATTTATCGTTGCAACGAGATGTTGCCTGTAATCGGCTTGCGATAGCCAGCCGAGTCGTTCCATGG
>JACQPN010000011.1 GCA_016207515.1 Euryarchaeota archaeon
GCGCAAGGGTGCGGAAGTCCGAGTGTATCTTCCCGGGAATCGGGAGAAGGTTTTCAAGGTCCGGCGGCGATACGGTCGCCGCCGGCCAGGGGGGTCGGTTTTAGAGTTACAAGGCGGGTCGGATTAGCGAGTTACACGACAACTTAAGATCTCACATGGTGCGTAAGGCGGCCACATGATAAAAGCCGCTTGCCGCATGTGTCAGAGTTTCCATTTGAACGTGCAGGACCACGTCGGTGTCCTTAAGAGGCCTAGGGACGAAAGGTCTTCATTGCGTTACACGCCAGAGTCGGGTCGTGCTTGGGGTGCAACTCCAATTGAAGGCATAGCGCGCGGCCGGCAATGTAACCAAAACGCCCCGTATTTAAAGCCCGTGGAAGCATATTTCACATGGACCGCGTCTTGTGACGACGCGCTTGGCGGTCCCTCCACTCGCGGTCGGGCGGCGCCATCGGAGCTCTCATGACCAACCCCTGCGGTCTGACTGAATGCCCAATTGAGACAGACCTGTACCAGTTGGTCAAACGGGGCGAGCCTATTCCCGGAAGTATCGGGACCGGGATTCGCTCGGACCGCTTGGTGCCGTCGTGTTGCACCCATTGCGACCTGTGGCGCGGTGATTCGCGCATTCGGCGGCATTGCGCAGAATTCCATGTTCGAAGCCTTGCGGAACGAAACGACCCGCGGGGCCGCTTGCTTGCCGATAAGCTCTATGAATTCCGGACATTACTTCGGTACCCGGAAAACCCTTCGGCCATGTGGCTAGCAAAAGTGTCGTTTCTCCTTCGCGATGTTCGAGATTTGATTTCGGCCTCGGCGGCCGATGCTTCAACCCTTGAACCGATTCTTGATCACTCGATGCGGGCGTTTACCGAGGCGCTGAGAGCCGATCCAGACAACCTTTTTGCGTTTGTGGGCCGCGACGGTCCGGGCCGCGTAACAGACACGGCGTGGGACGATTACATTTGCATTGTCCGCGACCGAGCGATTGTGGAAGGTGGATCATTGGAAGCACAGGGCGACTCGGCGATCGTGACGGCTCGTGATTCGAGAATCACACTGGAACGCGACGGCAACCCGGACCCGGGACCCAAAGGCGGTTATACGGGCATAGTTACGAGGAACGTTTTCCCTGGTTTTGTCGGCGCCATGGCTGAGACAATAAGCCCTGTGCTGATTCGCTTGAATTCCGTCAGCCCAAGTGTCTTTGCTTTTGGTCACATGCCGCTTTGGCTCTTACGATTGCTCGACCCTCGACCAGATGCGGCGGTTGCGACTGACCTAGAGAAGGCCCTAACCGACGGCGATTTGCCGCCGCTGGTGACCGAACCCTTCATAATAGGACAAGAATATGAGGCCGACTGGCCCCGCGGAATCATCAACCGCGGGTTTGAGCGGGTTGCGGCGTCGGGGAAGGGACGAACCAGGCAGGTTCCCGGCGTCGGTTTGGTCCTGGTCATGGATTGAGGGACGGTTAACATGGGAATATTTGAGGATTTGGGGCGGGCCTTCGGGGCATCTCGGGGACGCGATGATCCGGTCGCGAAATTGACCAGATTGAACGAGGGCGACCTGAAAGCTCTGCAGGCCCAACTTGACACCGAGATTCCTGAGTTTTCGGTCGAGATCAAGTCAAAAAAGAGACGCCGAGACGAATTGGAAATCAAACTCAAAGCGACCACGGACCGTAACGACCACGCCATCATAGAGAGTGATTTGAAGGAGGCCAAGCAGGACATCGAACTACTCGGACGCGACCAAGATGCCCGGGTAAAAACCCGCGAGGTAACGAGATTCCTCCTAAAGGTGCGGAAAGGTCGGGGCACGCAAATCACCGATCTGGACAAGAAATTGGCCTCGATCATGAACATGAAGCCGGATCAGATTCAAACGGCGTTGGACAAGCTTTCAGTGCAGAGCGGCATGGCGCTCGACAAGGTAAGCAACATCGGTCAAAGTATCGACGATTACGCGTCGCCGGCAGACCAAACGGTGGCAACTCCGGAGGTCGGCGACATCCGACAGGACGAGGAGCGCACCGAGACGGATACTGCCGACAACGTCGAACTTGAAGAAGGGCCTAAGAAAAAGCGCGAAGTGTCTTTGGAGGAGTGATTCACAATGGTAAATATCCCGTTCATTGGAAAGCGGTCGCTTGGCAAGAAGATTGAAGCTCTCGATGATTTGGAGGTCGATCTCAGGGTAGCGACCAATATCAGTGGAAAGCAAATCGAACGTGCTGAAGATGACATCCGAAAACTCGTCCGGAAGGGAATTGGCGCCAGCAAACAACAGCAGCGAATTCTAGCGGCGCAAGCCAAGGGGAAGGCGCAGAAGATTCGAATACTCCAAAGTAAACTTTTCCGCGATCTTGCGGTATATACGTTCGTCATCCAGGCCAAGGGATCGTACGAGGCAATGGAAATGAAGGACGAAGGGCCCTTGAAAAACCTTCAAAAAATCATGAAGGTCGCAACATTTCCCGAGCTTCAAAAAGTAGTCGCGCAATTGGCCAAGGAGGAGCAGAAGATTGACGTGAGCCTCCAGGCCATGCAACAGAAAATCGAGGAAATGCAGGAAGAGTATGCCTCGCCTGAATGGGGGGAGAACAGTTTCATGTCCATCATGGAATCTATGGAAGGCCTCCCGGAGGACCAGCGGGAAAAGACTATACAAGAAAAGATAAAATTCCCCGGAGAACGCGCTTGAGCGAGGTCGCCATTGACAGTAGGTGACGACATCGCGATTTCCATGCTGGACGATCGCCTTAGGACCGCCGTTAACAAGGGGAAGGAGACGGAGGCACGAGACCCGAAAGCGGCGGCTCCCCATTTCGAGGAGGCAGCGCGATGGGCGGATAAGATTGCGGGAATCGCGAAGGGGGACTCAAGGGTTCGAGCTATGGAGCAGGCAACCAAAATGCGCACTCATGCCGCGGACCTTCGGGAAGGGCGCGTGGCCTCCCCTCCAAAACCAAAAAAAACATCTGGTGAGGCGCCCAAGCACCAAGGCGCCAGGTCGGAACAACAAGAAAGTGACGACGATCCAGCTGCTCCATCCAAATTTCTGGAGAGGGCCGACACTACCTGGGACGACATCGTTGGCTTGACTGATGCAAAGAAACTCCTCAAGGGGGCGGTGCTCCTTGCCGTGGCAAAGCCACCGGTGGGCGTCAAACTGGACCCGCCTGCGGGAATTCTCCTTTATGGCCCCCCCGGCACCGGAAAAACGATGCTCGCCAAGGCCGCGTCAAACATGTTAGGGGCCTCATTCTTCAATCTCCCTGGCGGCGAAATCGAGAACAAGTGGTACGGAGAATCGTCAAAGATCGTTAAACGGGTCTTCGAAGAGGCTCGGGTCAAGAGTCCAAGCATAGTCTTCCTCGATGAGATTGACACTCTTGTCGGCAAGCGGGACGCGGGGTCGGAGCGAGACCCTTCCAAGTCCATCCTTGGCACCCTTCTTACGGAGATGGAGGGCGCGACAACGAGCAAGGGCAAAAATCCACCAATGGTGCTGGTTCTCGCCGGCACCAACCAACCGATGAACCTTGATCCGGCGTTTCTCACGCGGTTCAATCGTCGCGTCATGATTCCTCTTCCCGACGAGAACGCCAGATCGGCGATCCTTGCAAAACAAATAACGGCGCGCGGGTTGTCGTTGGAGGTTCCGTTGGAGTCGATTGTGGCCAGGACGGAAGGCTACTCAGGCCGTGAACTCCGAAACCTTGCGCAAGAAATGATCCGGTTAATGGTGGAAGAGTGCAACACCGACCTTTACGAACGTGTCGGAAAGGAAAACCTCGCCGAGTCGTCCTACAAGGTCGGCCCGATAACACATGCGCATGTTGAGAGAGCGCTGCACGATGTGCGTGCGGTCACGAGCCACGAGGCGATTGTTCGGTTGGAGGAGTGGGCCCGTGGCGGAATTTCGTGATTGTTATCGCGAGGTCGTGGAGAGCTTGGCCGCGTGGCGCAAGGGTAAGAAACTCCCCGACAGGGACTTGATCATGGACGCCTACATTCAGCAGGAATTCAGGCGCCGGAAACTCCAGGTGCGCCGCGCGGCACTGATGCGGAAAACCGAAGGCGCGGGGCCCGAGATGGACGCATGGCAGCGAAATCTCGAAATCGTGAATAGGGAGTTGACTGATGTGGAAGCAAAGGTTTCCTGGCTGCATTCCGTGAGAAGCACGCCCGACGAAATCGACGCCTTGGTGGTTGAGAAAGCAAAATCGGCGTTGAAGCAACTTAAAATAAAAGGACAGTTGTCAAGAAACGAGTTAGGGGACACGGGCGTCTGATGCATGGGGAGGTTGTCGTTCAGTGACTCTGGTCATTGGAGTGGGCCAAGCAGGATCAAACCTCGCGGCGGAAATGACGCGCGTCACCAACGCCAAGGATTTCCTTAGTGTCTATCTCGTGAACAGCACAACAAGGGATCTGGTAACGGTCCGTGACGTTCCTCGATCGCGTTGGATCGGGGTCAGCGACACTGAAGGGTTGGTGTCACTCGCCAAGGGCGAGGACGCGGTTGAAAGCAAGTTGATCAAAGGTCTCGGAAAGGACCCTCGACGTGGCTTCACGACGCTAACCTCCGTCTTTGACAAAGTGGTCAACTATGTTGAAACACTCGGCATCAAGGATGAACGCTTTGCGGTAATTACTTTCTCGGGCGGCGGCGGAACCGGAGCCGGCGTCGCGCCCGTCCTCGCTCGTGCAATTCGCGAGGTGACGGAAGGAAAATGCCGTGTCATTGGTGTTCTGATCCTTCCTGCCATGACCCGCGGCGACGTTTCTGACGACGGCTCCCTTGGGGAAGCATGGAACGCGTGGTACTCGTTCGAGCGCAGCCTCGACATTTTTGATGGAATCATTCTCGTCGACAATAATCGCCTCAGCCACATGGGCGACGTCGAGCGAGGGTTTCCGCGATTCAACAAATATGTGGCGCATTGCCTCACCGACATGATCCTGGGGAATCTCACTGAACTCGTGCTACCGGGCGAGGACGAACTTATCATCCAACAATCCGATGTTCAGGATTTGGCAACGGCTCTCTCTGTAGGCGATCGCGGTGAACGAAAGCCAGGGGTCGCCGCAATTGGTCGGGCCGTGCAATTATTGCGAGGTCCAATGGGTTACATCGCTCCAATCCTTCCACCCAAGCAACCTGACCTCGTGAGCCTGAGCTTCTTGGCGAAGGAACGAATGACGTTTGAAGATGCGGAAACAATCGATTGTGAAAAGGCGTATGTCCTAGTCCGGGCCCCATTATCGATTCTGGGTCGGGCTGGTACTGGTCAGGATGTGTCCGAGGTACTCAGTCTCGCGGCCAAGAGTTCTGCGAGAGGCGACGTGATTTATGGAACCGCCTTGACCCGAAGGCCCTTGGCTTCCGTGACTTTGGGTCTCACGTTCCTACCGTCCGAGATCCCTCGCCTTAAGGAGCTGGAAACGGCCGCTTCAGAGTACGAGAGGCGATCAGGAGGAAAGGCACCTGACTGAGCCATTCGCTGATTGGATGGTGGCTGTCGCATCGCCGATGCAATGGGTTTTCCTACTTGCGTTAGGGCTCGGATTGGGACTCGTCCTGGGGGCCATCGGAGGCCTTCTTCTTGGTGGTTCCGAATGAGGTTTCCAGGAATCGGCCCAGTAGTTGCAGCGATCCTAATTGGGCTGTTCGTGCAAACCCTGCCAGGAGTCGGCGCCCGCCAATTGGATTCGGCGCCAACCTCGTGTGGCAACCCCTCCATTATTGTTTTCTCGGGCGATGACCGACCGGATTTGCACGTGTTCTTCGAGTGGACCGTGGTAATGAACGATTCAGGCCCACTTCGAGGCACATTGTATGCAAATGTTTCTTTGCCGAATGGTTCCAAGCTAACTTCGAATATTTCTGTCGAAGCGCCCACCAACATTACAATTACCACGGCGGCCGCGCGAGACTCGCAGGGTGCACCAAGAAAAGTCTATTTCGAAGCCACCGATGACTTGGCTCACCAAACGTTTTTGCTCAATCGCACGATTGATTGCGCAGCGGGGCTCGTGAGCGGCGAGACAACCCCCGCGCTTTCCGTGAGAATAATTTTTCCTAAGTATTTCTTAGCTCCCATGGGAACGCCGTCGTGTTCGGACCGGCCGCTGGATTCGGGAAATGAAACAGAGCTTTGCGTCCGGCCCGTTTTGGATGGCGACGGTAGGATTGGCGCGGGAACCGCGATTGAGGCCCTTCTCGTTGGAAGCCCACTAAACCAATCGTGGATTGAAGACGCAACTTTGAAGGCGCTCCTTAACAGTGCAATTTACCCCGCGACCGCCACTCTTTCATACTCGAACCTTGGGAACCCAAACGTCGCGACGGGTGATCTGTTGGGCGCGCCAAGCCTTGAATTCAGCATATCCAACTCCCACGACGTAAAACAAATACAAGGTCTTCTCGTTGAATTGAAGAATCTTCGAGCCCGGCTTCAGGAGTTGGACGCTCTCGCTCGAGACGTCGGCGATCACGGGCCCGGCGCGACCTGGGCTGAGATAAATGAAACGTATGGCAGGGCATCGCTAGCGTTCGACGATTTGAACCACACGTTGAGTGTGATCGAGGCTCCGCTATTCGATTATTTGCTGGACGTTAAGAACCGAATGTTGGAAAACGGTTCCATCCTTGTTCGCGGAGGTGCCGTCCTAACCCCAAGCAGTGGGTGCGCCCCGGGGCCCCTAAGAATTGACGCTGGCGTTGATCTTTGTGTAACAATTGCAGAAATCTCGTATTCGGTTCCGCTCCTTGAAAAAAGAAGTGATCTCTTGGTCGGCGAACCGGGCGCGTGGAGCACCGTGTCGGCATGGGATGGGTGGCCACACGGAGAAATCGTTCAAGGCACTAAGATTCTCCTGGGGACACCTCTCCTCGACATGTCGCCTTTCGCCAATATTTCCCAACCGCTGCCCGTTGGACAACGGGTGAGCCACGCCCAGACAATCCAACTCATGACCGCCATGAAGGATCTGCACCAATCATGGAATCAGATTCGCCAAACCCGCCAAGGGCAGGAGATTCCCACCGTGGTTGTGACGTACCGCGAGTTTGAATCGAAGCGTATCGAGGCAAGAAAATTGGGCGACGCGGCCCTTGAGAATCTGCCGGCGCGGGAAGCGTTCTTTGAAACGGTTGAATCCGAAGCCAAAACCGCCGCGCTAGCCGCGGCGGGGCCGTCCCTTACGATGCCGCGCCTGCTCAGCGGTCTTGCGGTACTCGGCGGTCTCGCGGCAGGCGCGGTCCTGAGTTTCGTTGTCGTCCGCGGTCAAGCCGAGCATGGGTCAAAGAAGGGGCTGTTCACCAGCAGGGGCACCAGCGCAGCGAACCCTCTTGCCGGGTTGTTGGGGCTCGTTGGACTTGGGCTCGCGGGCGTGGCGTTCGCACTTGGTTACGCCGTCCGAGGCCTGGTATTCGTTTGGAGTGGGTTACCTTGAGCAAGGCATTGAACAACGCCGTCCTTGTCGGCTCCGTCTTGGCGTCAGTTGGGTTAGTAGGGGCGGGCGCGGCCATCGGAAGCACGCTCCTCGTTCTGGGCGGCGTCGTGGGGGTGCCGGTGTTGCTGGTGGGGGCCGCCGCAATCCATTATTTGAATGCCTCCCAGCGGGCCGGGGGCCTTGGCCAGGCTCAAGAGCGCCACTTTTCCGCGAAGTGCAAGGACTGGTCTCACCGTTTGGATAAGGCCATGGCGCTGGCCAAGAGGGCGGGCGTGCCATCCGCTGACCTGGAGTTTCTGGTGGAGAGGGGAAAAGCCACGTTTGCGCCCCACGCTATTCTTGGCGTGGATGAGAACGGCGCCAGTCTGTCAAAGACTTCAGCGCTTCCACGCGGACCCTGGATCCATCGGACGGACGCGGCATTGGATATTTTGTTGGAGGAGGCCGGAGAGGTCGCCGCTGCGGCGTTGAACGAGCGACTTCGCGACCTTGGAAACCGCATGCCGCCGGAGATTCCGCGTTTTGGGTCCCTGCCCCGGGGAGACTTGACCACCGTCTGCCAGGCATATCTGACAGAGTTCGAAAAGTCGGCGATCCACGTTCGAGGATTGATGCAAGGCGTTGAAAAAGACATTGCCGACGCCGAAGCCGAGGGACATGATGTCGCGGATGCATGGAGTTCATTCAGGACCGCGAAGAAACTGTGGGACGAAGCGCAACCAGTGCTCGCGCTCAGATCCCTTGACGAAGCCAGGAAACACGTGACTGACAAAGTAGGTCCAGAGTTCGAGACCCGACGTCTCCAGCTTGCCTCCGCCCTGAGGCAAGTGGGAAGCATTGATTTGAAGGGTGTTGCAACGGGAACCGTAAACCTTGGCCTGGAACGCCTTGTCCGTGATGTGGACGCGGTCACGCTGGAGAGGGGAGGTTATGCCTCGCTGGAAAAATCTGAACGAAGGCTCGCGGAAGTCTTGCAGGAATTAATGGAGGAGTCTCTAAACAAGGCGCGTCGTGCGCGGGACACCATCATAGAGTCCCGTGCACTTGGCGAGATTGAAGACCTAGACGGAAAGATCCAGATTCTGGAGACCGCCCCAAAGGTTACGCATCCGTACCAGGAATCGTTTCCTGGCTGGGTCGAGGCGGCACGTCAAGCCCTTCCTGCGATACAATACTATACCGACCGGGCCGCCTTGGCAAAGGCGTTGCCAAGCCTGTTTAAGGTCATTGAAGCAAAGCTAAAAACAAATGGAGCGGTGACGGCCGCGGACGTTCCGGTGCGCGACAGGGAAAAGGGCGCGGAGATTCTTGGTTTCTACGCGCAACAGCACCCGAAGTCCGTGGTCATTGATGAAATGGGCAATCTAATAAAACTGAAGAAAACGGGGGGCGACGTCCCTGCCTGAAGCCGGCCGAAAGAAGAAAACCCTCTGGAGCATCGTGGGAGCCGGCGAGGCCGGTTGTCGCGTCGCCAGTCAATATTTTGCAACACATCCTAATCCGGCCGTCGGCGATCGCGTACTGTTGTTGAACAGTGCAGAATCCGACATAAGTACACTTCACGAAGTTCTCGAAGCCGACTTGCGAGGTGAGCAAGGCAAGGAACGCTTGGACATTGTAATGCGTCAATCACACCCCTTTGGTGACGCCTCGGGGACAGGAAACAATCCGCTAAAAGGCGAACAGTACTTGGACGAGGGCTGGGATGAGGTTTCGCGTTTCATCGAAGGAAGTTTGGGAGGGAGTGCGGATGTCATGGTACACGTCCTTGGGGTCGGCGGTGGCACAGGATGTGGAAGCGTACCACCTATGATCTACAAACTTCGCCACGGCCAAGCAAAGGCCGTCTCGAAGGACGTTTACCAATTCGCGATGGCGATGTGGCCCGCGAAGTACGAAGGCGAGCAGCGGCTCACCAATGCGGCTCTTGGGCTGTCAAGGTTGTTGCGGTTTGGACCTCGGGACGAACTTAACGCCAATTTTGTTTTGCTTCTCGGAAACCACGAACTTGAGGCCCTGGCCCGGAAGAAGGACATCCAACGCGGTGGGAATTTCCGTGAAATGAACAAGATTGCCGTTGAAACGTTGAACGCGCTAATCAGTCCAGGGCAGAAATCTTCCGAGATCATCGACGCGAGTGATTACGCCCGCGAGTCCGTCTTCCATGAGATTCTTCATTTTACTGCCGGCGTTGCTTGGGAAGTCCCGTCAATCATAAACCTGGATCAGGGGATCAACGAAGCGCTCGAATCGATGCTTCTCCCAATCGATCCGAAGACGAGCCTCGCCGCCTACTTGATCGTGCAGGTGCCCCCTGACGAATATGATGCGCCGGAATTCAGTTCTGCCGAGGTTGGTAGCACCTTCGAGGCGTGGCTATCGACAAATGGATTCGACATCCCCGTACGGTACAACAGCGTGGTTCCGAATCCCTCGCTACGCGGAACATACCATGTGATCCTGGTTCTTGGAGGGTTCAACCTCGAGCCCCTCATCAAACCGGTCGAGCCGCTGATGAAGAAAGAGATCCGCCGCCTTAAGAAGGCCTTTAGGTCGGACGACGACACATCTACCCGCTACGAAAAGATTTGGAAAAACCTTCTCGAGTATTCGGAGGCGAGCAATGCGAAGAAATAGGCACATTTCGTTCGTTATTGTCGTTCTGATAGTTTCGCCCCTCTGGATTGCCACGCCAATAAGTGCGGAGGAAACATGCCATGAGTTGAAGACGACCTCAGCCCCAGCAACGCAGCCGCAAAAAACTGGAACGTGGCAGGAATGCAATCACGAATCGGGCCCGGGCGGGCGATTGAAAGTCGAGTGGGTGGATGGATTCGTTCCAATGAGGATCACCCTCGTCTCTTTGGACGGTCAAGTTCAGCTTACCCAACGGGTAGAACCTAATCTCACAGTTGCGTCAATTTCTTGGGAAGCCGTCAACGAGAAATTCCACCTTGAGGCGGAGAAGGCACGCAGCGCAAATGCGTCCAGGTTTGACGTCAGAATCCGCGTAGAGACGACCACGCCCGAAATCGTTGGATTCCTACACTTGCGAACCGACTGGGTCCTTGCTCCAAATGTTGCTCTCGACCCGTTAGGCCAAGCAGTCGCTTGGTTTGAAAAACAATTCGGTCAGAATTGGGTCGTCGTAATCCTGGTTGCCGCCGCAATTGCGGTTGCATTAGGCGTACTTTTGTCTAAAAAATCACACAATGACCCGGTGGAACGACTTGGCTCCGGAAACGCTTCACATGGAGCGGCTCCTGCCTCCGAACGAACCGCCCCGAAAGTTGCAACCATCGCCGAGCAGGACCGGGCACCAGTGGTTCCGACCGGACTTTCCGATTCCCCAGAATGGCACCAAGTGCACGTTGAGTTGGACCCGCCTACGAACAATCAGAGGCACGCAGAAGCCCTGCGCGGATTGAACATTTTCTTTGATGATCGCAAACTGTCTAGAAGCCCAGAAGGCATATTCCAATTGACGGTGCCCGGCGACGGCACGTTTGCAAGGCTTGCTCGAGATGAATCGCTCGACGAGCGCTTCCAGACGGACAGCCAAGCGTTTGAGATTGGTAGAGCGAGGGTAGAGGACGGGGCCTTCTTTCTCACCCTGGTTCCACAGAAGCACGCATTCGTTCTTTTGGCCCACGAACAGGGGACGTCCCGGCCCCTTGCGGATCTCAATTTCCGGATCCAGCCTGCCTATGGACAGAGCGTTACCAAATCGACCGGTCGCGACGGAACGGCTGGGTTCCAGGCTACCGAAGGACACGTCTCCATCTCGTTGGTTGAGACTGGCGCGCTGCACATGGCCCCGGTTGAGATGGAGCTCGAATCGCCCAAGAACCAAATCATTGTAGTGGAAATCGGCATCAAGGCCAGCGGCATCAGGGCGCCCGCAGCGATCGAGATTCGGCCGCCGGCGAGCCTAGGCGGCAAACCGCTTTTGGCACAAGTAAGCACAATTGCGCTCCAGACTTATGCAGGGGCGTGGCACGATCTTTGGAACCGACCTGATTTCCATACGGGGAAATCGCCGGCGTCTACATCGACCCTGCCGAAGGATGTAAATGACGCAATTGAGGATATGTGCGACGCGATTGACGAACTCTTCCGGGAAAAGCAGGTGCAAGCACATCTCGCCGGCCCGATGAATGCGGCGTGGGCGCGGCCCTTCGCCTGGGCCCGGAATCCACTTCCCAATGAAATGCGCGAAGACGTCGCATTAGCCGAAGTCGAAGCGTTGCGCGCTTCCGTAGATGCTCGCTTGACACAACAAGCCAAGTCGCTTGTGATTCGTCCCGGGATTCGTCTCTTGAGCCTAAGCGATCATTTGATTCGCCGCGTCAGGGAGGAACAGAAGGGATTACCTTTTGTTCTTGCGGCGGATCTCGTCCTGCGAATCACGGACTTATTCTTGACGGACCCGACCCTGGCAAAGGAATGGTCTAAAGGTTAGCCAAGTACATCGGACCCAAGGTCGACGTCCGCAAGATCCCGCGCGTACGACCGGAGGGTCCGTGTCGCGAGTCCCACGAGTCCAAGGCCGACGAGAGCATCCACGGCCGCGCCCGCAACGAGAGCGTTTCTCGCGCTTGCAAGAGAGAGGTCTGCCTCGGTTGAACCTGCCTCGACTCGCTTGGCAAGGGGTCCAAGAGAAGCAAACGTTTCCTTAGAACGCGCGGCGTCATGTTTGGTTTCCGCTGCAAGGCGCTCCAATGTCACCCAGTGGAAGGGATTCGGATCCAGTCCAACCCGTGGACCTAGTTTGAACCCGATTTCCGTGCGTGTCGGTGTCGAAAAAAGGTTTGAGAGGGAGGCCAGACCGTCGCTGTATTTTCGCGAAATCGTCGCGTCCAACTCTTCGGTCTTGTTTGCAATTGAGGCTGACAGATCGGCGTCGCCCAAGATTTGTGCGCCAGAGCCTAAGCTTGAAAGACGGTCAAGGGTGTCAGGCGTTGCCCCCAACGCAAGGGTGGCGTTTGCTTCCTTGGAGAGCGCGTCAAGCAACCGGGCCCGGATTGTCAGGCTCGCGTTTCGGACCTCAAGCAAGGCAGAGTGATTCCCCTCGGTGAAGTCCCGTGCGGCCCTAAACTCGATGGCGGCGGTCAATAGCGTATCAGTACCGCCGACAACAGACCTCGATTCGACGTCAATCAGAGTTGGAACTGCTTGAATCAACTTTCGTGCTGCTTCCAAATCCTGACGGCTCAAAGAACAACCGTCGCTTGATAGTCTCTCAAGCAGGGAACCGGCCTCTCCGCTGGCTGGAAGCTTGAGCTCCACCAGTTGTCCAATGATGTTCTCCACGTTCGACAGTTTCATGGAGGCGTGCACGATGGTCGTCTGCGCGGACAGGCCGGACCGTTGCTTTCCGCCTGGAATCATTTGGATTTCCCACGCAAAATCACAGCCTGGCGTTGCGCCCGGCGATGTATCGAGATTTAGGCTGACGGATGTTGAACCTCCTGCGGGGACGGTTACCGTCGTGGGGACCGCCGCCATGGCGATACGGGTTGAGCTGAACTTGGGGGCAACTTGAACGGTCACTGGAACGTCGGCGTATCCCAAACTCTCTGAGATTTGGATCGACCGGACGGCGGACTCTCCGATTACGAGCTCACCGAACGAGGGTTGGTCGTCCATTTGTAGGGATGCCGCGAATGATACGGCGTACGAAAGGGTTGTGGCCCTCAAGAGCGGGGGGCCCGCCGAAGTCGCAGGCGTGGGAACGAAGTTGAACGCGCCCTCGCCGTGACTCGCGGGGATCAATAGTCTGCCGGCAACCACATGGGGCCCCGTGTTCGCGTTCAGCGTCACGCCGCCGGCGTCCCCATTGATTCTAACGCCCGTGTCTGATGGATTCGTGAGGCTAACAAGGCCGCTCCAATCCTGCTCGCCCCAGTTGGTCATGGAAATCTCCACGGGGGTTTCGTACATTAGGTCTTCAGTTTTCTTCTTGTCGAACAGAAAACCCGTCTCTGAGGCATTTATTTCGAGCTCTACGCGCGGCGGGATGATGGGATCAAAAGTGATTGAAACCAGGCTGAAACCGCGCGCCGATTGGTCGAACGTGGCTGTGCATTCAATCAACACGCCGCGAAATTGTTTTGGGTCAATCTCCGGTGGCACGAAAACAGAAATCGCGCCAATGTTTTGAGTAGTTCCAGCGCCAACGGTGGTCCGAGTGATCTCAATGGTTGGCTTCCAGCTGATTCCCGTGGCTCGGCCGCCGCAATTGCTCGAACTTCCCCCGGTCACATTCACGCCCTTCCAGCTTTTGGTCTCCGTCGCCCTCAAGGTGTATGAATAGGTTGTTCCCAATTCCGCGTCTTTGATATTGATTCCGGCCGATGAACGTCCGGTCGAGTCAACCACCACCGTGACAAGCTCCGTAGGATGTATTACAGTGAGCGTTGTGCTCGCAGCCGCTCCAGAAAAGAATCGGACGCCGGTTGCGTTGGCGATGCTGTAGGTGGCGAAGACGGTGATCACCCTGTTCTCCGGCGCGGAATTCGATATGATGATTCTAGGGGAGACCTGGGCCGTGGCCCCAGGCGTCAGGATTTGGTCAAATCGCGACGGACCCAAAGAGTTCACGTAGACGTCGCTCGTTGTTAGGTTGCCGTTCACGGTGATATTGAAAGCGTAATCGTTGCGCACCGAGAATTGGAGGGTGGAGTCGTAGTTAGATGATCTCGGCATGTCAAAAGGGCCGCTGCCGGAAAACGACACGGCCGTTGATTGAGCGGATACGCCTTTGATCACGAGATAGATTATGATGACACCTGCTAACCAAGAGACGATTCTCAAAGATAGACGCCTCCGTTTGCGATCTCCACTTCCCGCACGTCGCGCTCTAACGCACGCAGCGGCAACCTAATAAGCCAAGCAAGCGACGCCGCCGCACTTGCCATGACGCCCGCGGCTTCGAGTACGGCCAGGGTTGCCCTTGATTGAGATACTCGCAGGCTCGCGCTTGCGTCATCGATGAGGCTGACACGCGCCTGGTCCCCGTGTGATTCCATCAGGTTTCGATCGATATTCAGGGCCTGAGCGATTTCTTGCGTTTCGCCAAGGTAGAAGATCATGGCGACTGGGTCCAAAAGCCCGTCGCTGGTTTCCCTTGAACGTTCGAGATCTCTCGCGACCCTACCCGCGTCTGTTGACCACGCACTTTCTTCGGCGTCGAGCCACAATGTGATACGCGCCTCCCCGCCGGCCCGCCCAACGACATGATATAAGTCTCTGACTTCCCGCAAGATCGCGATTCTTGGAAGCGTTGCTTGGGTGTCCAGGGCTTTGGCTTCGAGAGCCTTCCCCACCGTGCCTGCGGACGCGAAAATCGTGGGTTGGGCCAGCCTCCCTGCGCCGCCCTCCAGCCGGACGGATTGGTTCATTGCCAGCGAAAGTCGGTCTGCGGCTTGGTGAGGATCTGACGTGTCTGACGAGATGACCAATTCCAGAAAATTACAGGTCTCGCGTAAGTCTGGCACCGCCTCAAGTTGCAATCGTGGAATTACGTTCGCCCAGAAGGTTTCAAGCGATCGTTCAGGATAGGATCGGACGCGGTCCCTCTGTCCCACCCACCACTCGAGCGCCTGCGTGGAGTCCGCGCAATCCGGTTCCGGCGCCTGCGCGCGGCTGGGAGAAACCCCGAAAAGGATGATCAGAAACGCCGCAGCGATCCAGACCCTGCGACCCGATCTTCGACGCGTGGTCATGCCCCGATTCCCCTGTCATCGCGTTGTTCTTCGGCTTGCATCGACTCAAGAGAGATGTGGATTTCGTTTGAGTAGGCGTCGCTTTCGGTCCAGACGCTTTCCGTGATATTCAGGGCCATGAGCTTGGTTTCAAGCTGAGAAAGCGCAGCCCGTAGCTCGTCGACCGTTGGACGTTTCGACGGATCGGCGTGAAGGCACGACTGGATGACAGCGCGCGCCGGTTCAGGCAAGAGTTCTATCTTGGGCGACAATTCGCCCCGTCGAATGAGATCCCGAAGGGCGCTTGGCCGCATTCCGCCGGGCTTTCCATCGTAGGGGTATTGCCCGGTCAGAAGTTCATGAAGCATAACTCCGACACTGTAGACGTCACTTTTCGGAGTGATGTCCGTTTCGCCGCGTGCTTGTTCGGGGGACATGTAGAGCAATGTCCCAAGCGGAGAGCCGCCCCGCACGGCGGTTGATTCCTCGATCAATTGTGGCACGTGGGCCAGGCCGAAATCGGTGACTTTGACGTTTCCGTCGGCGTCCAAGAGGATGTTTTCTGGTTTTAGATCTCGGTGAACACCACCTGGGAAATGTTTCTGAAACGCGACGAGGACGTCTACAACCTTAGAGACGATCCTTACGGCTTTGACGGGGTCGGGTCCCTTCGGAGTCCCGACGGTCCACTCTCTGATCTTGTCACGTAACGATCCACCACTCACATAATCCATGACTTTGAACGGTCTTCCCCCGACTTCCTTGAATCGCAAGATTGCCGGCACCCCCTCATGCTGGAACCGAGCCTCGGCAACTCCTTCCCGTTTGAACGCCTGTCGAACCGAAGCCGATCCCAGCCATTTGTCGTGAAGTGTCTTTATCACAACACGTCGATCCAGGTTGTCGATTGCCAGAAACGTCCGGCCGAATCCGCCGGCCTTCAACTCCTTTTCGACTTTCTTGATGTCAAAGACTTCCAGCACGTCGTCGCCCAAACTGAGGGCCGAGGTCGGTGTTCTTGTTGAAGTAGACGTGGAGGAAATCTCGGTGAAGCGCTTGGTCAAATCTTCAATGCGCTGCACTAATTCAAACCTCTTTGTCACTTCGCAAAGGGTTCTAAGGGCCACAATCCTCGTCAGGATCTTATGGTCCTGTCCCGGGACCACCAGAGATGATTCCGGGTTTTGGAACGCGAGTCTTTGAACATCCCGCTCCAGCTGCGTAAGTTCCAACGAAAGCATATCTGGCCCCTCCTTGCGTGTTTGAATGAGCCGCGCGGCCTGGATGTATTGATTTCCACGACGGTGCATATCTGGGTCGCGCTCGGCGTCGATGATAGACAGCGCGTGCCTCGCGTACTCCTCGGCCCGCGTGGCGGCCTGGCGGGCGGCGCCGCGTTGAGCCTTCATTGCGAACTCAGCCGCCGATAGGCTTTTCGCGGCGCGCGTCAGAAACTCTCCCCCGATTCTTGCCCGAAACGTCAACAGAATATTCCTTGCTTCGACGGCCTGTGGATGGGTGGAACGCGACGCAGCCTCCAAGGTCTTGAGTATTTCGCCCACTTCGGCCACTAGCGTATCCATATCGCGTGTCGGATTGTCAATCAGGGCGTACGCCTTCTTCATGGTTTCAATGGGGTCTTTGAACACGGTGGTCGCTTGCAACGGACTCGTTGGGTTTCGTTTGGGTTGAAGGATTTCACCGGGGTTCGACGTGCCCAACGCGACTGCGCTCCACCCGGCGACCGCAGCCAATGCCGTGATTGCGCCGAACGCGTCTTGCACTGCTTGCCGGACGTCCCGGTCGACTACCTTGCCCGGTAGTGTCGCGGCAATGGACAAACCGACGAGAAGAATTGCGACGCCCAAGATCCCCGCGATTGGTCCCCACTTCCACCCCTTGCGCCCCGCGTATTTTGCGACAAGGCCTGCACCGAATCCGCTTCCGCCAAAAAGCAAGAGCGGAATCGCGGGGATCGCGTCCGTTCCGTACGCCGAAAAAAGAATTCCGGCGAGCAAACTCCCGATAAGGGCCCCTCCAACCGCACCGAAGCCGGACAGAAGGAGTCCCGTGTTTGGTTTCAAGCCTCCACTGACCCCGTGCCTAGCTGGATGGGCACCTCGTACATTAATCCTACGGTCAAAAGGGCGTCCTACTCATCGGCAAGATCTAGGGATTTCCGCAGACTCTGTTCTTGGACCGCGACTCCGGGATTCAATCCGCACGAGCCATCACCGCTAAGTAGCCCGCGCCGAATGCAGGTTACGACTGTGGTCACGTTCTGTCCCTATTGCGCGTCAAGCAATCCCAAGTCCGCGTCAAACTGCAAAGCTTGCGGTCGGGCCCTTCCTGACATCGAGAGTATCTCACACCTCGGCACGGCGACACTAGTTAGTTGCCAAATTTGCAACGCGCCCAACCAGGCGTCATTTTCCTTCTGTGTTGTCTGCGCTCGCCGGTTGAAAAAGATCGCGGCTTCTGCCGCACCGTTGTTCAAAAACAATAGTCCAGAGGTCGCCACAGCCCGAACCACCGAACGACGTAAGCCGGGCAGACCAAAGGAAGCAAAACGTCCCGCTTTAGAGGAAAAAGCAGTCGAGAAAACTGCCCTCGCGGCCGAGTTTCGCCCGTCGTTCGCCGCAGAAACAGTTGGCACCAGCGCCGGTCCAGGATCCCGCGAGCAGACTTCGTATTCGGGCCCGTCCGATTCTTCCGGGCGCTATACCACGCCGCCAAGCGAAAACCCACGACCTTTGTCGGACACGATAGCCAAAGAACGTGCGCCGTCCACCCTCGGGGTCCGTGACATTGGCACAAACGAGTCTTTTTGCCCTTTTTGCGCGGGAACGAACCCGTCTTCAACTCCGGTGTGCCGTCAATGCGGTCTGACGCTGCCACCCCCTGCGCGGCCGGTCCTGCCCGAATCAGCGACGCCGCCGGCAACCCCTTCGACCAAGGCCTCGGCGACCGCGCCTCTTGCGCCGCCGGCAATACATCTGCGGGGGAAGGTCCGGTCGTTCTGGCGTGGGCTTGCGCTAATCGTCGTCACCCTTGGAATCTACGTCTGGTATTGGCACTTTGCCGCACGAAAAGAAATAACTGATCAGTTCAAGATGCGGGCGTTTCCAGCATTGGTTTATTGGGGCGCTTTGGCGTTCTATCTGCTGGGCGTCTTCTTCCTGGTGGCGGTGCCGTTGTTGGGGATTGTCGCCTACGTGTTCTGCATCATCCCCAGTCTTATCTTGCAAGTCGTATACATGTCTGGTTTTATCGACGACGTGAATGGAGCTAGGAGGACCCTTGGTCTTCCAGTGACGTTTACCTTTGGGAGTTTCATACTCTGGTACGTTTTGGGCGCCTTGGTCATCGTCGGCCCGTTCGTGGCGTACTCCAAGCTTCAGGCGGCCCTGAACGAGGTCTGGTCCATTGCACCAGGCAGGTTGTCAACACAAACGCCCGGCATCAGCCAGTAAGGGTCGATGAAGATGCCTACGGTCGCCAAAGGAGGATTTATTATCCCCGTACTGCGCTGAAGCGCAGCTGATCAATATGAAACGATTCCCGACCGCTGCGTTCCCTACACTGATTGCGACATGGTTGGTCATGACCGCGGGATGCACCAGTGGCCCGTCCCAAGCGCCCGCGGAAGCCGTCCAATTGGGCATTCTGATGGCACCTTTGCCGCCCGACGTCACCACGGGCGCTCCATTTGACGCGAATGTGACGGTGACCGGGGTTGCAAAAGTCGTGGCAGCCGATATCGGCCTGCATTTTTCCAGTAACTCGACTAATGATCCAACACATGCCGCGTACGAAATGTCGTGCGAGGAGGCCGGTAACGATTCCAATCAAACGTTCTCTTTCACGTGCACAATTGACGAACCTGGAACTTGGTACTTCCGGGGCTACTTCCAGGGGCCCGCGGACAAAGACCCGATTTGGACCAATGAGTCGACGGTACGTTCACATGGATGGACGGCCATGGGTGAGGTCGTAGTGGGTACGGATGCGGCGTTTCCGCCGTTCGAGCATATCGACTCGGAATCGGGCGCATTCGTTGGTTTCGACATCGACATGATCACGGAGATTGGAAACCGTTCGTCCTTCACGCCAAAATTGGAGAACATCGGATTTGACCCCTTGATTCCTGCCCTTCGTGGCGATAAGATCCGGCTTGCTGTAAGTGCCATTTCGATTCCTGAGACTTTGCCGGACGGGGTTGTATTCTCAACCTCGTACCACGACGCGAAGCAGGCGATGGTGGTTCGTGAATCGGACAAGGACAAATATGATTCCATTTCAGACATGACTGGGAAGACCCTCAGAGTCGGAGTGCAGGCGGGCAGTGCTGGCGTCAGCGCCGCGGTCGCGAACTTCACTGAGGAAGGGACTGCACGTTACGATAGTTATGCTCTCGCCATTGATGCACTAAGGCGGGGAAAAATCGACGCCGTGGTGATTGATGCCCCGCTCTACCAGACTGAAGTTGGTCAGGACTCCGGGTTGACCAAGATATTCGACTTCTCCGTTGGCGATCTCTACGGGATCGCAATGAAAGCGGACGATTTCGCTATTCAGGTACGAATCAACATGGCGCTGAAGGAGATGGAGGCGGACGGCACGCTAACCGCGTTTCGGATCAAGTGGGGTATATGAACGCAAAGGCGCCCGGGCGCATTCTAGGAACCACGTTTCTTACCTCGGAGATGTAGCCAGTTCCAAAGCGTCAACGCGGCGATGCTCGAGTAAGGTGACCACGCCGCCCCCAGTTTCACGATCCGTTTCGCTGCCCTTGTGCGCGAGACCTTGTAGGCCTTCGAGACGGCTATTTGAAGGCCAAGGTCCTCATGGGCGACGATGTCCTGCCTGCCTAGATGGAAGATGAGGTACATCTTCGCGGTCCAGACGCCGATGCCCTTGACGCGCGTCAGTTCCTCGATGACATCGTCGTCGGATTTTCTGGAAAGTCCGTCGAGCTGGATCTCCCCCGTCGCCGCCTTCGTCGCAAGATCCGTGAGGTACTTGAGCTTCTGCGGCGAGGTCCCGGCCGCCTTCAACCGTGTAGGGCCCGCGCGCAAAATGCCTTCTGGCGTGATCTTGCCGCCGCACGCATCGGCGACTCGGGCCCTGATGGTCCTACCGGCCGCGACACTCACCTGTTGATGTATGATTGAGGAGGCGAGGACGCCGAACGGGTCGTCAAGTTCGATGGCCCTGGCCGGCAGTGGATGCCTTTTCGAGATCGCGGCGAGGGTCTTGTCGGTCTTTCCAAAGTGACGGCGCGCCTTCGGATAGAGCGGCGCCAGCGGGTCCTCAGGGGACTTTGGGACGCGGCTAGCCAAAAATGAAACCCACGCCGGTCGCCGCGTCGTCTTCCTCGTCCTTGATCTTCTGCCTGATCTCGTCGGCCTTCGGGTGCTTTCGGCCGAACTTGAGGATGAGTTCCTCCGCGTGCTTGATGCCGGCGTCGCTTCCCTCGATAAGGACGAGCGTCGTGTCTTCCGTGAAGCCCATCGCTTTCGCCTCGCGCTCCACGATCGATTGACGGGAGACGGTGTCGTCCGCGAGGACGGCTTTGAGTTTGTCGATGTCGGGTTTTCCTATTTCGAAGACCGCGAAGGCCATGCAATTACCAGCAGGCGGGACACTCTTCCTCCACTTAACTCTTAGCCTGGGAGCTTGCCGAGGATGAAGGGCGCGGCCATCATGGAAGGGGCCGAGAAGATGCGTTCCGGTGGCCCATCATCGGCGACCTGGCCCATGGTGAGGACGATGACGCGCTCGGCCATCCGGCGCACCTGATGATGGTCATGGGACGAGGCGATGATAGTCGCCCGGTGCGTCTTGGCGAACCCAAGCGCAGCTTTCTCAAGGATCGCCGCGTTCGGAGGGTCGAGGTTCGCCGTGAACTCGTCAAGCACTAGAAGGCGCGGGTCGTAGACGATTGCTCGCGCAAAGGCGACGCGCTGCCCCTCGCCGCCGGAAAGCGTCCGTGCCTTGCGGTCCTCGAATCCCGCGAGCCCGACGAGCTCAAGCGCCCGCGCGACCCTTTGGCGTCTTTCATAACGGTCGATGCCTCGAAGCGCCAGGCCATATCCCACGTTGTCGGCCACGGTCCCCGAAAAGAGCGCGGGCCGCTGGAAGACGGCCGCCGCTTGAAGGCGGATCTCGTCGTCCATGCGGCCGTCGAGCCGGACGCTTCCGCGTTCGGCGGAAAGAAGCCCAAGGATGCCTTTGAGAAGCGTGGTCTTTCCCGCGCCCGATGGGCCGATGACGGAAACGACCTCGCCGGACGGGATCGCCAAGTCGACGTCGTTCACGCCGCCCGCTCCTTTGAACGTGCGCGTGAAGCCGTTGGTCTCGACCTTCACCCTTCCGCCTCCGAGGCGAACGTGACGATTGCCGCGATGACGAGCGCCAGCCCCATGAGGATGCCGCCCAAAAGAAGCGCGAGGTCGAAGTTACCGCGTTGCGTTTCGAGGACGATGGTCGTCGTGAGGTTACGTGTCTGGTGGCGGATGTTGCCGCCGACCATTATGACGGCACCGACCTCGGAGATGGATTGACCGAAAGCCACCATGATGGACGCGAGTATCCCATAGCGGGCTTCCCTGACGACCGTCATAAGGTAGGCGTTGCCACGCGCGCCGAGACTCTTCGCCGTCTCAAGAAGCTCAGCGTCGACGGAGCGGACGGCGGACGCGGTTATCCCGACGACGAGTGGCATTGCAAGGATGAATTGGGCGATGACCATCGCCGCCGGAGTGAAAAGCAGGCCAAACGCTCCGACCGGGCCATTGCGCGAGAGCGCAAGGTACACGATTAGGCCGATCGCGACGGGGGGAAGCGCATAGAGCGCGTTCGTGAACGCTTTGAGGACGCGCGCCGAGACCGACCGGTTGAGGCCGATCCAAAGGCCGAGCGGTACCCCGGCAAGGCCCGCGAGAAGGGTCGCGGTCCCCGAGACGCCAAGCGAGAGGAGGACGATATCGAGCGTCTCTGCGTCAAGCAAGGACTGCGCCCGCCTCGGGCGTGAAAAGCATTCGCCCCGCTACCTTGTACGCCCCGATGAGCGATTGCCCGCGTGAAGAGGTGAGCCATTCGGCGAACGCCCACGCCGCCTTCTCGTTGACGCCAGGGTGCTTCGTTTCGTTCACGGGCATCACCGAGTAGTGGTTGTCGAGCGGCGGGTCGTTTCTCACAAGGATCTCAAGCGCCAGGTCGCCTTGGTACGCGTAGAACGTCGCGTCGTCCGAGAGGACGTAGGCACCAACCTCGGCGGCGATCCTAAGCGTTGCCCCCATCCCTTGCCCCGTCGACCGGTACCAAGTGTTCTCATCGACGTCCACATCGGTCGTGTAGTTGAAACCCGCGAGGCTCCAGAGAAGTTTCTCACGAGCGTGAGTTCCCGAGTCGTCGCCGCGCGAGGCAAAGGGCGCTTTCGCAGCGTGGATGCGCGCGAAGGCATCGGAGGCGTTCGTTGCGTGGGCGAGGCCGGCCGGATCGGCCTCGGGGCCTAGGACGAGGAATTCGTTACGCATCACGGCGAGCCTCGTAGAACCATGGCCATCCGCCACGAACCTCGCCTCGGCCGCAGGGTCGTGCACGAGGAGGACGTCTGCGTTTCCGAGTCTCCCATCTGCCACCGCCTGGCCCGAGCCCACTGCGTGCCAACGCATGAGAAGGCCGGTCTCGTCCACGACGAACGGGGACAGGTAGTCCAAGAGGCCGGTGTTGTCGACGCTCGTAGTCGTGGACATCCTGAGTTGCTCGGGCGCGGTCGCGTCGCCGGGCAGAGCGCCAAGGCAGCCCGGGAAGACGATGACGCTTCCGAGGAGGATGGCCAGGGGGGCGCGATCCATGCACGACGATATGCTGCCCTGAGCATAACGGTTTCCGGCCCGGGGGAACGCAGTCCGAGGGAGGACCTCTTTGCGGCCCCGTCATCCACGCGAGCACGGGAAAACCCTTATCTCGCGGCCCGCTCTCCCGACGCCATATGACGATGCACGACCTTGGCGGGAAGTACTGGCTCTCGCAGGACACCGAGTTCAGTCTGGGCGACAAGCGAGCGCGGCTTCTCCTCGCGATCGAAGAGACGGGATCGCTTGCCAAGGCCGTGAAGAAGTTGAAGATGTCCTACCGGCACGCGTGGGGCATGCTCAAAGCGCTCGAGGACAGCCTTTCGTCGCCGCTCATACAATCATTGACCGGTGGCACGCGAGGCGGCCGCACCGCCCTGACCCCGTTCGGGAAGCGCCTTCTCAAGAACTACGTGATGAAGACGGAGGCCTTGAGGCAGGTCGCGAACGACGATTCGTATTGGGAGGACGTCGCGTTGAAGCTTTCGGCGAGGAATTCGCTCGCCGCCCGCGTCGAGACGATGGTCCTCGACGGTAACACTGCGAAGATCACGCTTTCGGTCTCTAGACCTACGCGGTTGACGAGTCTCATCACGCGTGAAGCGGCGGAGGAACTTGGTCTCAAGAAAGGAAGCCGCGTGAAGGCGATCGTCAAGTCGACCGAAGTGCTCATCGGTGTCGAAAAGTCGCGAGCGCGAAAGGCACGACGGCGCTCGACTACCGGATCGGCCGCGCGAGCAAAGGCGTCGAGGAACTAGTCGGGACCCCGCTCTGAGTGCTTGTTGCAGTCGACGTCGTAACCGTCGATGCCGTGCCCGTCGTCGCCGCAGATTTGACGGTTCCCGTCGCGTTCCCAGTCGCGTTTCCTGTTTGGTCGCCTGTGACGTTCCCCGCGGCGTTTTCCACAGAGTCGACACCGTCAAGCGCTATCTCCTCGGCCGTATCCACGAGGGCGAGTGTCGTCTCCAGTATCTGGTCGATCGGTGAGGGCGTGGAGTTTCCCGGTCCCGTTGTATCCGTCACATTCGACGTAGTGTCTTTCACGGGGTCAAGAGGTGGGGACCCGGTCTCGTTGCCTACGTCCGTTTCGTTGATCGCGCCCGAGGTGTCTTCGACGGTATCCGCGGCGTCGTCGGCCGCGCCGGACGTGCCGTTCACGGCGGCGGTCCCGTTCCCAACGGTCGATGTCGCGTTGTCGATCGCGCCGGTCGCGTTGACGGGCACGACTGGTTGGTCCGTCTGGTTCGTGGTGTTCCCACCGGTCGTCGTGTTCCCGCCCGTCTGGTTGTTTGTCGCCTTTGACTGGTTTCCCTGTCCGCCGGTCGAGTCTTGTGGGCCCGTCTTGTTGGTGGTGGCGCCGCCCGTCCCGTTCGTCGGACCGGTCCCGCTTGTGGTGCCCGCGCTTTGAGCGGTCTTTGCGGTGACGTCCATGGTCTTGAGGAATACGGGGACGAAGACATAGCCGCCGGCAGACCCTGTGAGGGATCTCGCGAGGTCCAGGACGACGACCTTGGATTGGGCCTTTCCGGGTGAGGAGGCGATATCAACGGCTACCTGCGCGGGGGCGCCATCAACGGTGATCTTCGTGGTGATGCCGGCCTTGACGCCAGCGACGCCTGTGAAAGTTATCGAGAGGCTCGAGTATGCCTCCGCCGGGACCTGGGCGCTCGCGATGAGGGCGGCCGCATTCTTCTTATGGAGCGCAAGGAGGTCGGCGCTTCTTGCCCCCTTGAAGATGGTGATAGCCTCCCCGCCGTCTACCGGTTGGAGATCCAACCTGCCGATCGTCACAATCACGCCGTCGAACTGGTCCGTGATGTCGTCGGCGATGTAGAACTGGACCACTTGCCTTTCGCCCTCGCTCGGACCGGTTCCTGGGTCCTGCGAGCCGGATGTGTCGCTTGGATCCGAATCGAGCGCGCTCTGGGCCGGATGGGCGCCGTCCGCATCGGGTCCGTCCCCGTTCGGCGTCGCGTCGACCGTGTCGACGATGCCGTCGGCGTCGCTGTCGGCCGATGAGCTCAAGGCCTTGGCGATCACGGGTTCGAACGCGTACAGGCCATCGCGTATCTTGATGGAGGCCGGAAGGTCGAAGCCGACGAGGATGTCGGCCCTGTATTCGGCGAGGGTCACGGCGATCGCGAATTCCACCGCCCGGTAAGGAAGGAGGAAGTCGATGACGCTTCCCGCGCGCGTGCCCTCGACGGAAGCGATACCGAGGATCATCGAAGAATATTCGGCTTTCTTAGCCTCGAATTCGCCGACGAGGATCTTGGAGAGGCCGCCTTTCACGAAGGTTATCTCGTTCGGTGTCCCATCGAGCTTCACCTTTGTCACGCCGTCCGAGAGCCACGCTCCGGAAAGGCGCATCGTCACGGACTCGAAGTCCACCGTATCCGATGGAAGCATGTGGAGCTGCATCTTACCGGAATCGTCTGTAGCGCCCGCGCCGCCTGAGGATGACGCGTCGCCTTTACCAGGACCCACTTTCTGAAGGACCATTACTCCGAGGGCGGCCACGCCGAGGAGGGAAACGACGCCGATCACCGCGAAGACCGCCACGTTCTCCCGAGAGCGCCGTGGAGACGGGGGCGTCGCAGGGCTTCGCGGTGGGGGATTCGAGGAAGCCGACCCGCCTCCGGTAGCGCCTTGGTCCACGGGGGCCTCTCCCTGCGGCGGAGGCGTCCACGTCGACGTGCCCCTCGCAAGGGCGAATGGATCTTTGCTCTTCGCGGCCCCGCCTGCATCCGGAGCGTCCGCGACGTCAGTATCCACGGTTACACCAGCCCGAGTTCTCCAGCGCCACTAACCTCTGCGGCAGGTTGGTTTAAACCCTTATGGGAACGCTTAACTATGGGGCTTCGAGCGCACTTGACGGGGTTTACGGATTGCATGGGTCTTGACGAAAGCACACGTTTCCTCGCCAAGGTAGCGGAGCGCGTCGTTTACGAGGACCGGTTCCCGCGGATACGTAGAGTGGCCGGTTTCGACCTTGCCTTCGCTGGCGAACAAGCGATCGGCGCGTGCGTGGTCGTCGACGCCGGATTGCTGGACGTCGTCGACACCGCGACTTGTGTGGACCGAGTCGCCGCGCCGTACATCCCCGGTCACCTCTACCTTCGCGAATTGCCCGTGGTGAAGCGGCTCTACCGCTCGCTCAAACGGAAACCGGATCTTCTGATGCTGGATGGACACGGCGTCCTCCATCCGGCCCGTGCCGGACTTGCAAGTTGCGCAGGCGTAGTGCTCCGGCGCCCCTCCGTCGGCGTGGCGAAGTCGCTTCTCGTCGGAACGCCCGATAAGAAGGATCTTGAACCGGGCGAATGGACGCCGGTGCGCGTCGGTGGCGAGACACTGGGAGCGGCGGTACGGTCGATGCGTCGGGCCAAGCGACCGGTCTATGTTTCGACGGGGCACAGGGTCTCGCTCCAAACCGCGATCCGCTTCGTGCGACGGTCGTCGGTCTATAGGGTGCCCGAGCCGACGCGACTCGCCGACATGCTCGCGGCCGAGGAAAAAGCGCGCCTCACGGCGTGAGTCTTGTGCCCGGTCCAGATAAGATGCGCTGTGGTCCTGGTCTTTGCCAAGGCGATGATGACAGGTGTTTTCACCTTGGTCAAAGAAGATTCAGGAGATCCGACTTGGAGACGAGGCCGATGAGCCGTCCGCGCTCCACCACGAGCACCGCCGACGAATCCTCGAGCATCCCGTAGACCTCGTCGGCGGACGCGTCCGGGCCCACCATGGGAAACGGAGCGCCCATGATGTCGCCGACGAGCGCTTTCGAGAGCTCCTCCGCGCTTTTGCGCTCCGAAAGAAGGTGCACGATGGTCCTCTCGCTCAAGGATCCCACGGGGAAGCCCTTCGAGACGACGGGAAGCTGCGAGAATCCCTTCTCGCGCATGAGTTGGATGGCGCCGTGCACGGTGTCCGTGGAGCGGACGCTATGCACCGGATGCGTCATCACGTCCTTCAGTTTCACTTCACGCCGTTCCGCGTCCCGCAGCGCCTTGATGATGGACCTCATCGTCGAAAGGCGAGGGTCGACGCTCCCGCGCTCTATCCTGGCTATCAGGGGTTGGCTCACGCCCGCGGCGCGCGCCACCTGTGCTTGCGTGAGGCCGAGGCGCAAGCGCCACCTTTTCAACTCTTCCAGGTCCGGAATCTCAAGAGCCAACGAAATTACCAGGGGTTATTCGGATAAAAAGCTATGCCGGACGCAGCGGGCCCGATCCGCGAGCGCATTCTTGAAAACGGGAGAGTCGCGCATGCCCGCCGGAAAGCCATCAACTCTTAAATGCGAGTTGGACGTTTGACCGCCGTTGAGCTCCTCCGGACCACGCCAGAAATTTTTCGTCGGAGTGGCATGGCCGTACGCCAACGGGCCGTTGCACCTTGGCCACATCGCCGGAAGCCTCCTGCCGCCCGACATATTCGCGCGCTACCAACGATTGAGGGGTAACGACGTCCTGATGGTGAGCGGCTCCGACATGCATGGGACCCCCATCACGGTCGCCGCCGAGAAAGCGGGCGTCGCGCCGGAGGCGCTCGCGGAGGAGAACCACAAGAAGCATGTGGCGGCGTTGACGGCGCTCGACATCCATTTCGACCTCTTCACGAGCACTGCGACCGAAAACCATCGTGCCGTCGTGCACGAGCTCTTCAACACGCTGCGCTCCAATGGCCTCATCGAGCTCAAGCCAATGCGGGCGGCCTACGACCCCGTCGCGAAGCGTTTCCTCCCTGACCGCTACGTCGAGGGCGAGTGCCCCCATTGCCATTTCAAGGACGCCCGGGGCGACCAATGCGACAGCTGCGGCCGCACACTCGACCCCCAGGAACTCATCGAGCCGCGCTCCAAGATATCGAAGGCCCAACCGGAGTATCGCGACACGGAACATTTCTTCCTAAGGCTCGACCTCCTGCAAGACGAGCTCAAGAAATGGGTAGGCTCAAGGGAGAACGAGGCGGGTTGGCGACCTTCGGTGATCAATTTCACGGAGCAGTGGTTGAAGGAAGGGTTGAAGCCCCGTGCCATCACGCGTGACCTCACGTACGGCGTACCCATCCCACTTGAGGCCGGGGCGTATCCAGAAAAACGGATCTACGTCTGGTTCGAGGCCGTGATAGGATACCTGAGCGCTGCGATCGAGTGGGCACGGTCTAGCGGCAGACCGGACGCGTGGAAGGACTTCTGGGCGGCGAACGATTCGAAAGCGTACTATTTCCTCGGGAAGGACAACATCCCGTTCCACACGATAATCTGGCCCGGGATGCTCCTAGGATACAACCGTAAGCCCGGGAAGTTCGGAAGGCTGGACCTGCCGTGGGACGTGCCAGCCAACGAATTCCTCCAGTTCGCGGGCGCAAAGTTCTCAAAAAGCAGGGGGAACGCCTTCTACGTCCTCGACCTCCTCGGGCACTTCGACGCCGATGCCGTGCGCTACTACCTCATCGCAAACATGCCGGAAAAAGGCGACACGGATTGGACATGGCCCGACTTCGTAGCGAAGGTGAATGACGAACTCGCCGACGTGCTGGGCAATTACGTGAATCGTGTGCTCACAATGAGCCAGGCGAACTTCGGCGGCGCGCCGAACATCGAAGACGAGTTTGACCCCAAGTCCGAAGACGAGGCATTCGTGAAGCTGCGCCTTGAGGCGGCCGCGGCGCGCGTGGAGCGCTGCGAGTTCAAGGACGGCCTGCGCGAGGTCCTCGCAATCGCCCGCTTCGGCAACCAGCGCATGAACGAGCAGGCACCGTGGGCCGCCATGAAACGCGGCGATGTCGGGAAGGAGGAGGCGGGCCGCACCCTGATGTGGCACTTGGGACTGATCAAGACCATCTCCCGCGCGGTCGCGCCGTTCTTGCCGCAGCTTAGCGAAGCCATTTGGCTCCAACTCGGGGAAGCTGTACCAGCGCCCCGGGGGGATTCTGCGGCGGGATTGGCAGAAGACGCAAGATCGCGTCGCTGGCCCGGAGAGCGTCTACACGTGAAGGCCAGCCAAAGGTTCGGCCCCTTGAAGCCGCTCGTGAAAAAACTGGAGTTGAAGTCGGTCCTCGAAGAATTCGAGAACGTGGAGAAGGTGGAGAACAAGATGCAAGAACACACCGCGGCCGCGCCCGCTTTTCCGAAGGTGAAGCTTGAGGAATTCCAGAGGATGGACCTACGCGTCGCGATCGTCAAGGACGTGCGAGACCACCCGAAAGCGGACAAGCTCTACCTAATCAAAGTGGAGATCGGCGGTGGCGAGGTCCGCCAACTCGTCGCCGGACTACGCGGGCACGTGAAACCGGAGGAACTGCTCGGCAAGCAAGTCGTGATCATAGCGAATTTGGAGCATTCGAAGATCCGCGGCGAGGAATCACAAGGGATGATTCTCGCGGCCGAAGACGAGACCGGGCTCGTGGCCCCGTTGATGCCGGCCAAGCCCGTGAAACAAGGAGCAAAGATCCGATAACGTGACCGACTATTCGCTAACGTCGCGGGCGATTCACTAACGTAGCTCACGATTCGCCGACGTGCCGTTCGTCACATCCCGCGCCACAGGGGTCCCATTTTTCAGGCGCGCTTCCACAGGACACTGTGAGGATTCAGGGGGACGTCGACACGTCCTCGATATTGGGGAGAGGCCGCCGTCCGGCAAATCCCCCGGTGAGGCTATGCCACGTCGTTATCTCGTCTTCGCCGGCCTTCCAGCAGAGGTATGCGCCCTCACCGTCGACGAGCGTGTAGAAATCGATGAGGCCCTGACGGATGTCCTTGAGTTCGGCTCCCGTGAACGTGACCTGTTCGATCATGTCCTCGATCTCCGTCTCCAGTTCCTTGGAGCGCGACAGTGCCCTCCAGTACCTGTCGTGGTCAGGGTTCGCCGGCACCTCCAACTCGTCGGCACCGTGGCGATGGAGAAGCATCTTCGCAAGCTCATTGCATTCTTTGAGCTCGTCCACCTTGTCGCGCGCAGATTCAAGTAGCGGCTTGACCCGAGCCACCACTTGGTTCGCCTCGTCAAGAGTGAAGACCCGCATGGGGGGATGTTGGCGCAGCTCTCTCATAAGCTTTGTGCGACTGAGGCTGAACAAGGACGGGCGCGGCAAAAAAATGAAGGGCGAGCCCAAAGGAAAAAGGGAGGGGCGGAGAAAATGCCCCCCTCAAGGCGATCAGTTGTGGGCGACCCTCGCCTCGCCACGGTGCTCATCGTCGTGGCGCGGCGGGAACCGTTCGCCCATCTGCTCATGGTACTCCATATGGCCTTGGTTCGAGTTCGGGAGGTGGAAGCCCATGACGGCGCCGCCTTGGTCGGGTAGTTCCAAGACCAGCTTGTCGCCGTTGATGGTGGCCTTCGCGTCCCTCGACAGCTTGATGAGGCCTACGACGCCGTGGCCGCGGAGGTACACTCCCTCGCCCGTGACGCGCGCGTACACGCCGTCCGCGAGGTCGAGCGTCACGGTGGCAGTCGTCCCGTTGGTCCTGTACCCGAGAAGGTGCAGTGGACCGTCAATCGAGCCGATCGTGACCCCATCGTCCTCCGCCTTGAACGTGGCGTTCTTGATGGCCGGCGAATACGGGCCGGAAACGTTCACTTCCATGGAGTCGAGAACCACCACTCCGCCCGTGCGGTTTGCGCGGCTGAAGTAGACCGTGTAGTCCGAGACCGTGCCCGTAGCTTCGTCGAACCCGAACGCGACGAACTTTCCTGATACGTCGCCGTTCACATAGGCGAAACTTCCCTTCGGCGCGTCCCTTGCAGCGTCAGGGTGAGCGCGTTCGACATCGAAGTCCATGCCACGGAGCTTCGACCGCCCGTTGGCGATCGGCAGCTCGATGCCGGTAGCACCCTCGAGGTCGATGTCCGCCGTGTCGGCGGCGACAAGGCCTACGGGCACCGCGACCCCGGTGGCTAGGGCCAACACAAGGAGTCGGTTCAACTTCCCGGCCTCCATGGGCCTTGGGGCGTTCGCGGGTCATGCATTAGTGGACGCAAGTTCGTCATGTTTTTCACCGAGCACCCTGTTTGACGCCTGGTATCATTGCCGCGCGGAATGAAGCGTCCGGACCCATCGTTCACAACCCTTAAGTACGCGAGCCCGTCCCTTGGTGGAGGAAGCCACTTGAGGCGGTACTCGATGATGATCCTCGGTCGAGAAAGCTTGGTGAGCAGTTCGCCCGCAACGTCGTGAACCAATGCCGATCGCCACCCTCCCGCTTGCAAACGCGTTGTTGAACCTGGCGTCGGCCGCCGTCGCTCTCCTGGTCGCCGCCTTCGCGCGCCGCGCTTTCTCGATGACCGGTGGACGGAACCTCTTCTACACGTCCCTTGGGTTCGGCCTCTTTGCCCTTGCCGAAGCGACGGCCGCCGTAGGCGCCCTGTACGTGCTGTTCAGCGGCGACCCGACTCCCGAGCGCGCCGCTCTTTTCGAACTCTCGCTCGGGACGTTCTACGTCGCGACCACCATTGGCTTTCTCGCTTTGGTGATCGCCCACCTCCCGGCCCGCCGAGAACCCGTCACGGCTACGATCGTGCCCGGTGCCGCGATCGTCATCTCGGGCTTTTTGAACTTCGTCCTCGCCTTCATCGTGGCGTCGTTCGCGTTCGTGAACTACGTGGAGAAGAAATCGCGGAATGCCCTCCTGATGGGCGTCGGGTTCGGCCTGATGCTCGCGGCACAATTGATCTTCCTCATCGACGGCCTGAGCCTCGGACCTCCAGATTTGGTCGCCGATGCAGCTCGCCTCTCGGGTTATGTCGTGATCGCCCTCGTGCTGCGGAGGGTGAAGGCACCGGGATGAGTGCGACATCACCGGAGGCGTCCTCGCCCGCCGAGCCACCGTCCGGTGGCCCGAAACGTCCTGTCGCGGGTCAGCAGCGCTCGAAGGTCCGAATCCTCGTCGACATCATGCGGGCGGTCGCCCAGGATGGCGAAGCGAGACCGACCAGAATCCTCTACGGCGCGAACCTCTCCTCGGACAGGCTGGGGAGATACCTCGACGAGTTGGTTGCGAAGAAGCTGTTGGACAGGAGAGACGGCGATGGGGGGACGCGCTACTCGCTGACGAAGGAGGGGCACGCATTCCTGGCGGAGTTTCGGAGGATCGAGGAGTTCTCAAGCGCGTTTGGGATTGAGTTCTGAGGGTCACGGCCGAATCGGGGGAGTGCCCGCCGAGATTATCGCATGGATTTGCCCGCGAATCCGTCCCACACATTCCGCTCGCGTTCGAGCTACAATAGGCCTTGGAGGCCAAGCCCCGCCAGCTCGGATTGCGTAAACCTTCGTCCGTCCTCGAGGTGGATGTCGAGAATCAGCTTCTTCGCTCCGTTCGTGTCGAGGTCCCCCAATTCCACCAGCATCATTATTGCGTCTACCACGTCGTATACTTCGATGCCGCGCTTCTCGGCCGCCCTAGAGAGGAGGTTCTCGTCCGTGAAAAGATCCAGCCTCTCCTCGGTGCAGATGACCAAGAGTTCCGCGTCGGTTGGACTTAGTCCGACAATCTCGTCCATGACGCGCGCGACGGGGGGCGCTAGAGCCGGACGGTGCAGCGTGATCCACCCGGACCGAATTCCTTCGGCGAATTGGTGCCGGGCGTGGGCAGGTGCCGTGCGCCCCTGTTCACGGCTCACGCGGTCGGTGATCAGGACCGGTTTGAAGCGTTTGAGAAGCGGCAGCGCGCGGGCCGCGCCGAAGCATTGGAGGACATTGTTGTCGAAGAGAGGGATCGGGTTACCAGCCTAACGGAACTTGGAGGCACCTTTCTTGGCACGCTCTCGGCGTTCCGCGGCGGGGGCATCGCGCCCGCTCGTCAAAAGCCCTTCCTCACGTAGGAGCGCGCGTGCTTCGTGCAGAGGAATGTTGGCCACTTCGGCGAATCTACTCACCGTGGCTTCCCCGTGCTTGTAGAGGTAGAGCGCGACCTCGCGCTTCCTCGCCGACGAAAGGCCCTGAAGGAAGGCGTCGAAGGCCGCGCGGCCGACCTCGCTCTGGTTGCCGTAGTAACCGCACGCGACCAGCGCGCGAGTGAGACTCTCCTGGGGGGGCGTGAGGTGGATCGTGGCCATGATTCACTATGAGGCATAGTGAGGCATAAAGGTTTCGGCCGGTGCGTCGGTGGGCAAGGACGAGTTCGAACCGAGGGCAATCGGGAAGTAGGCACCGTCGTGGAAAGCGAAGGTGGACTGACACGGATTCGTACGCGCCCGCCGAGATTCGAACTCCGATCTGAAGGGCGGACGCGTTTTTTCTGGGCCATGGAAGTTGCCTGCCCGGGCCGTGGAACCTGGTAATTGCAGCGCCCGGCACCCGATCCCCGTTCCGAAACCATAATATTCCACCACTACTTTACAATGGTGAAGTATTATCATGCCGCAAGGCCCAACTGTCACCGTTGAGAAGGTCCGAGGCCTTGCCCGAAGTGCCCGCGTCACCAGGGACCCGAACTACCATGCCCATCAGCATTTCGTCAAGTTCGAGACCATCTTGGACGTGCTCGCGTGGTGCTTTCGGGTCGAGAAAGACAAACGCCCCGAACACGCAAACGGGTTCGTCTCGTGGGGGCGCCTCGCGTCGGGGGCCACCTACCGAGTGGACTTCAACATCGGAACCGACGCGAAAGGCGAGACCATCCTCGTGGTGACCGCCATGGAAGTGACAAAGTGAAAAAGGAGACGGTAAAGGACGCCGACTACGGCGAAATCGAATTGCCAGCGCCCCCGCGCCAGGCGGATTTCGACCGCGTATCGAGGGACATCCGCGAGAAGCTCGAAGCGACGCGCCTCTGGCCCATAGGAAGCGTCACCGCGTGCCCGAAGTGCGACCGGAAATCGTTCGTCGGTCGCGAGGATCTGTCGTACCTCGTATCTCGACCGGGTCGCGTCCTTGTCTTTCGCCACCTTCAGGGGGCCCGATGCACGGCATGCGGGACTGAATGTCTCGAACCCAAGGAATGGGTCGCGATAGAAGGCGAAGCGGGACTACCCATGCTCGCCGACTACGAAGCTAAGGTATCAAGGATCGGCAGCGGAACGTTGGGCACCTACTGGCCGCGCGACGTAGTTCGACTGCTCGAACTCGACCCGTCGCTGAAGGCGTTCATACAGGTGCTCGACAAGAGGACGGCGCTTGTGAGATTCGGGGAGCCGGGAAACGAGGGAAAACCCAAGAGGAAGGTAAAGGCGGGAACGTGATGCGTGGAACGCACTTTGCGGTTTTCCAGGTCATGGTTGCGAGCAGTCTCCTCTTGGTCGGAGGGTGCACTTCTGACACTGGTCCCAGATACGTGCTTCACCTAGGTGATGTGGTTCACGAATTCGGGCCGGACAAGGAGTTGACGCTTAGGTGGATCTTCGCGACCATCGAAAACATCGATGTGCGCGTGACGAGTCTAACCATTACTTATTGGTCTTTCTACCCAAGCATACCCCGCTCATTGCAGTACGCCCCCAAGGTGATCTCGATCTTCGAGGTGCTACCAGCGCACACTTGGAAGGCCATGAACTATACCGGCATGGTACCCCGTGAACACGGGGACAATGGGTTCCTTGTGAAGTACGAAATCCAATTTGACTATGGTTGGGATGGCCACATAACGAGTGGAGGCACTCTGTTCGAGAGCACGTGTTTTGACGAGCATGGGAACGTCGTCGACCAGACCCCGCAGCCGGTCCAGATCAACTGCAGCGAAGTCTACTCCGTGGGGGGAAGTCACAAATATTGGCACCCGAGCGACGAGCGTTGGCAGCCCGTCCTACAAGAGTGCTGCAATTACACTTCTACGAGCTCGCAGCCGTGAAGGATGACGGCCTTTGGATTTCCCGGGGGATGTGCTCCCGAGCGTGGTTCGGGCGCGTCCGCATACATGCAAACGCGCCGTAGGGAACATACGGGCTCGCCGCGCTTCTTCGGGGACTCGCTGGCGCTCGTCCCCTTGAATCCGGTCGGAAGAGATTATGGGGACCCGCCCGGATTCGACACGGATGACTCGCTGCGCTCGTCATCCTATCTCATCGCGCCTCGCCCGTCCCTATTGGGACTGTTGGAGAGGGACGGGCTCGCCGCGATTCGAACGCGGGTCTCCGGGTTCGAAGCCCAGCAGGATATCCTGGCTACCCCACGAGCCCAGCGACGGCGCAAGCCGTCGATGGCGCAGGCGGCCACCGTGGTGGCCGCCGCGCGGCGGAAACGTGTTTTCCGCCTGCGCAGGTGACGAGCCCGAAGGGCGAGTCACCTAGCGCCCGAGGCCACGCCGTCGCGTGGCCGAGGTTGGGACGAAGTTTGTCTCATCCAGTACCGTAGCCTTCGTGATCGCGACGGCGAACAGCGGCGCTGATACCGCCGGTCAACCCACCTGCCGTTATAAGTCCTTTCCAATTGGGAGCCGAAGGATTATCAGCGCCCGGGCAGTTGGGCGCCTTCGTGTCCGTCCTTTCCGATGCCGATATCCTTGAGGCGCTAAAGTCCGGCGAGTTGGCGATCGATCCTTGGAACGACAAGCACCTTACTCCGAATGGGATCGACCTCACGATCGCTGAGGTATTAGTCCCTGGCCACAATGGCGGGCTTCCCGTGAAAACCGGCGACGCCGTCGTCCCCGCCATGAAGCGTTTCCTCGTGGGCACGCGCGAGTACCTGAAGCACGGTCCAACCGTGTGTTCGCAACTTTGGATCCGGTCGAGTTACGCTCGTAAAGGGGTCCTCGCGTCGTTTGGCAAGGTGGAGGCAGGGTTCGAGGGCACGCTCACGATCGGGGCCTTCAATTCGGCCTCCGAGTCACTTCGCATCCCCATCGGCGACCGTTTCTGCCAGATCGCGTTCGAACGGCTCACGAGTCCGCCGTTGAAGATGTACAAGGAGCGCTCCGGGAACTACCAGGGACAGCGCGGGATAACGCTTGCCAAAGAGTAACCCCTGCCTCTCGCACGGTTGTTCGAAGTGTTGTTACGACACGGAGATGCCGCTCCTTGAATTGGACGTCGCGCGTCTCCATGCGGCGGGGCATGCGCCTGAGACCTTCGTCGAACGCGTAGGAAACGCGATCCAACTCCGGAACACCGACGGCCATTGCGTCTTCCTCGTAGGCGGCCGTTGTTCGGTCTACGAGATCAGGCCTGAGGGGTGCCGGCTCTATCCGCTCGTGATGATCGACGGGGAGCCTGGCCTTGACGATTGCTGCCCATACTGGAACGAGTTCGGGGATTTCCTTCGCCGGGCCCCGGAATTGATGCGAGTGGTAGAGACTCTCAACCTTGAGGCGTCGCGGCGCTCGAACGGGAAAACCTAGCGATCAACCGCGCTCCGGCGTCTGTCTTCGCATACTTCAGGCTCACCCAGGCGCAGACGACGCCCCAGATGGCGCCTCCAATCACGTCGGTCGGGTAGTGGGCTCCCGCGTAGATGCGGGAAAGCGATATCACCGTGGCAAAGGCTGCCGCACCGATGACCCATTTCCGGTCTACTTTCTCGAGGGCGAGGATGGTCGCAAACGCGAACGCACGGACAGCATGGCCCGAGGGGAAAGACGGGAGACCATCCGTCGGAGCGACGAGACGGACGTCCATGATGTCGGGCGGTCGGGGCCGGTTCACCATGAATTTCATTGCGACGGTCGAGAGGTCCGCAAGGACGAGAGACAGGGCGAGGAGCAGCGCGAGCCGCTTGTGGCCGCGCCAATAGAGTATCCCGGCGGCGGCGTAGTACGTGAAAGGGAACCCGGCGTAGTTGAGGAAGACCGCGAGGCCGTCGAGCACGGGATTCGCCAGCCCTTGGTTGAAAAGGACGATGATGTCTTCCTCGATGCCCACGATGCCGCGCTACTCGCTCATCGGAGTTATATTTGCCGCAAGATTCTAGGCGTTCTCGCTGCACGAAGCCTTCCCTTTTAATAACATGGGCTCCTAGGAAGGATGGGGACGTGTCGATGGACGAGGTCACGGCAAACGTTTCAGTTTTCCTGGCGGTCCTGACGTTGGCCTTGGCCGGGCTTCTATGCGTCGTCTCGGCCATCTCGTACCGGCGACTCGCATCCCCGAGACTGCTCTATGTGACCGCCGCGTTCCTGGTGCTCGTGGTGAAGGGAGGCTACGCCCTGTACCAGGTGGCCGTCCTGCAAGTGGCGGACGTGCCGGGAAGTGTCCTTGACCTTGCGGTCATCGCGCTTCTCTACCTATCAGTCGCAAAGAGGTGAAGTCTGCCCGAACCACCGGCAGAGGTGCTGGAACTCGAGACGCGCCGTCGCATATACGAGCACGTCACTAAGTTCCCGGGCACCCATATGCGGGAGATCCAACGGGCGCTCGCTTTGCCCGTCGGCACCCTCGAATACCATTTGCATTACATGACGAAGCTCGAAATACTGGTGGCCCGGGCGGACGAGAGGTACACGCGTTATTTCGTCGCGGGTGCCCAAGGGAGGCGCGAGAAGGACATCCTGTCGGTGCTTCGCCAGAAGATCCCGCGGCAGGTCGCAACGCATCTTCTGCTCAACCCCGATTCGACCCATGGGAGCATTTTGAAAGTGGTTGGCGTGAGCCCCTCGACGCTGTCTTTTCATCTGAAGAAAATGATGACCGCGGGCATCATCTCGCGGCGGGAGGATGGGCGCGAGAACCGCTACACCGTCGCTGAAGCCGACCTCGTGGCAAAGACACTGATCGTCTATCGAGAGAGTTTTGTCGACGACGTCGTGGATCGCTTCGCCGAAGCCTGGCTGTCCCTTGAACCGAATCCACCGGTCGCGGTTGCCGAAGCGCCGGAGACGGACGGGGTCCCGGAGCCAAGGGACGTCTCGGACACCAGGGAATCGCCCACCGGTAGGGAGGTTCACTGATCCGTGGTTTCGAAGATCGGCGTCGACGCCAGGGGGCGACGACGGAGCCACCGTCTCCTATTCGCCGCACCCCGGGCGACCCGGTGGCGAACGGTCAAAGCTTAACAAGGTTTCGATGCGTGTACCGCATTGTATTTAAGTGCAGGTATGCGAACAGGAGTCCCGAGAGTATGCCCCTGTCCCCCGTTAAGCGATGGTTCTTGGTTAGTCTGATTTTCGCGATGTTGACCGTTCCTTTCCTGCAGCCCGTCCTTGCGGATGGTGAAAAATCCGGGGACGACGATTCTTCCGGTTCGGGTTCTTCCGGCCGGGATGAAGGGGAATCCAGGTCGTCCGAAGGGCGCGCCGACGGCCGCTCCGAGGAGGACGAGGAGACGGATCGCGAGATCGCCGAGGCCGCCCGCGATCACGCCGAGGAACGGAAGAACTTCACCGAGGAGCAGCGTCTCGAGCGCCAGAACGTATCGGCAGAGTTGAACGCGAGCCGCGACGCATGTAAGGACGAGGGGGCTTCCGACGAGGAGATTCGGACGTGCGAAGAGCTCAATCGCGAGGCCAGGGAGACGTTTCTGCGGGCACAGCGGGACGAGCGCCGCGCGTTCGAAGAACAACTTCGGGAAGAGTTCAAGGAGATTCTCGAACGCGTCGCCGACCAGCCTCATGAACGCGTCGGTCATTTCAATTTCTCCGGCAACGAGGTCACGGGGCGATACATCACTTTCTCCATGGATCTGCAGAATGCGACCATCTCGACACTCACGGTCTCGAGTCAACTCCTGCTCGATGGGGTCGCGGTGAGCCGCGCCGGCGAGTTCGAGGGTATCAAGGTCGAAGGCGCGGATTTCAGGCTTGAATGGGAAAACGCCGCGATAAGGGTCCACGACAACCCGGCGATCGCTTTGAGAGTGGACCTCGAGGACGACGCGCAAGGCATTATCGACTTCGCGGACTATCTCAACGTGACGAGAGACGAGGGTGCCTTCCGGGCGACGGACGGCGAGAACCTGACCGCGACGTTACGCGCCGCCGGGAACGTCTCGGCGGACGGCGCAGTGTATTTCGACGACGGCGCCAAGCTCGTCGCACACTCCGACCAGCAGCTTCTCAAGGGCGCAGGCGAGGCGAACCGTCCCGATATCGAGGACGCGAAGACCAAGGGCAGGGTCGGCGCCGAGATCACCATCCTCAAGGCGCGTGGCATCGTGGTGGATTCCGTCGTCCTCGACGACGTGACCATCAATTTCTCAAGCGCCAACGACACGTTGAGGTTCGTGACCGCTGCGCAAGGCATCTCGGGAAAGGTCTTCGTCATAAACGTCGACCGGGCGCTTCTACGCGCAGACGAACTCGTCCTCCGCTTCTACGACGAGGTCGGGGGGACGTGGAGCGAGGTTCCCATAATAGAAGCGCAGGGGGGCCTCGTGGACGTCCTCGACGCGACGGACGACAGCACGCCCGAGTATTGGATCGTCAAGGGCGACGACGGTTGGCAAGTCCTCGTGAGCGTCAACCATTGGAGCGTCCACGCGTTCACCATCGAATCCATGTCCGTCCAGTCCGTGGTCGAGGTCGTCGCGACGAACCCGAGCATCGTCGTGGGGCTTGCCGCCGGCGTCTTGGTGTCGGCCGCGGCAGCGTTCAACCTCTTCAGGCCGCGGCGCCCGTAAAGACCGTTTTGGGCGACGTACAAGGAAGCGGCCCCTTCGGCCCTTCCCGGGGTTATCAGCTTCGGGACGACGTGTCTCTCAAGATGACGGGTTTTGGTGTTTTGCCCCTCATATCCACTTGTAGCGCGCGGATCGACCCCTCGGGCATCCTTCGACGTTTGCCACACAACGCACGAATAGTCTCCGGGCGTCGTCTCGTGCGGTGATGACATGTCGGCAAAGAGGGGAATCGTCGTTGGCATGGTGATCGTGGTCTTCGCGGCCGGGGCCGCCGCGGCGCCCGCGGGCGTCGGAGTTCCGACTAGCGACCTTACGCCCCGCGTGGAACCGGCAGAAGACCCGGGCCTGCTGCCGCGTAACGACGGCCTGCCGTCGGCCATCGAAGAGGCGGTCCTTCCCGAGGGGCCCGCTGCGGACACCCATCCCGCGTCGACCACGCCGGTGTCGCCGCCTGACACGGACACCCGGCCGATCGACGACGTTTCGACCGCATCGCAGGCCAAGCCGTCGAAGGACATCGGGCGCCAATTGGTGCGCGTGCCTTCGGTGATAGCGTTGATCGTCGAAAAGGTGGAGGCGGCGCTTCTCGCGCCGTTCGTGGCCCTCGCGGACTCCGTCGCCGTCGTCGTTGACAGCCCGTCGCAGATGGCGGCGGCGCTTCGCTTCACCGCTTAGGATGATCGGGGAGCTGGCCCCTGCCCGACCCGGCCCCAGCCAGAAGCCTCACTCCCGATGGGAGTCCCCAGCCAGCTCCCCTTGCTTTTCCTTACCCAGGTTTTGCAGCCCGTTTGCGTCTTTCGCCGCGATGTGTCCGGCCCCCCCGGTCGCGGGCGCTCCCCTCTACCGGTCGGACGTCCATGGAGAAGTCGCACGCGCGGACACTATGCGTCAAGGCGCCAAGCGAGACGCGATCCGCGTACCGTGCCCTCGTTGCGACATTTTGAAGGGTGATCCCGCCCGAGACCTCGATTCTCACCTTCGGGAATGCTTTCTTCAGTCGTCGGGCAACGGAGGCGCCCATGGCCGGTCCCATGTTGTCGAGCAGGATCCACTCCGCGCCCGCGCCGGCCGCCTCCATCGCCTCGTCGAGGTCACGCGCCTCCGCTTCAACGTTCGATCCAGGGTGGCGCCTTTTGGCGCGTCGCACGGCCACCCCTATGCCGCCAGCGATGTCCGCGTGGTTCTCCTTGACGAGTATCGCGGCGGAAAGGTCGAAGCGATGGCTTTTTCCGCCGCCCAGTTCGACGGCCCTTTTCTCGAACCACCGAAAGCCCGGCGTGGTCTTACGTGTGGCCGCGACCTCCACATGCGGGTTCGCGGCGCGCACCTTCGCGACCGCTTTCCTCGTCGCAGTTGCTATCCCGCTCATCCGCATCACGATGTTGAGGGCCAGTCGTTCGCATAGGAGGAGTGCTGCCGCGTCTCCCGTCGCTTCGAGCACCTTCGTGCCTGGGGACACGCGGCTACCGTCACGGACCGTCCTTTTGACGCGGCATCGGCGCAGCCGGAAAAGCGCCGCGGCCTCTTCCAGGCCGGCCACGACACACGCTTCGTTCGCCCGTAGGGCGGCCTGCGCGGCTGTACGCCCCAAGACGGCCTTGGTCGTGACGTCCCCGCGGGGGGCGTCTTCCTCAAGGAAACGTCGGAGGTCCCGTAAGACGCGGCTCCCGTCGCGTTTCGTCACGATTGGCCAAAGCGGGGCGCCGATATCAAGTATCCCAAGCCGCGCCCGCGGTGCGTGAGGAGGGGTTTTCCGTCATCCCTTCGGCCACATTTCGAGGTACGTCCGAGAAGCCTCATAACCGGCGAGAGGGGCTGTAGCGGCGGGATACGGATGAAAATACTGAGCGCGATGCTAATGACGCTTTTGATGGCGCTGGCGGCCTTTGCCCCGTTGGGCGCCCCCAAGCCATCGGCGAGCGAGGCGACCGACAAGTTGGTCCTCTCCAACGAATCCATCACGGTCCACTTCCAGGGCAAGAAGCCCATGATGGACGTGTATGCGACGGGAAACGAGTCGCGCGGGTTCAAGATCTTCCTCCAACGATTGGTGGAACTCGCACCGGGCGACACGCAAGGCGGCCAGGACGTCGCTTCCTTGAACCTTGTCGCTGCCCGTAACTGGACAATCACGGACACGGAGGACGCCGACGGGGTGCACGTGACCTTCAAGATCGTTGCACCTGTGGAGACGAAGGCCGCCGGTCGGGACCAGATCCCGATGCCGCCGGAGGCCGACAACCTGACGGGAAACCTCACGGGGAACGTTTCCGTCCAATCCGGCGAGAACGCGTCGGTATCCATCGTGTTCCACATCTACACGGTCCCGAAGACCGTTGTGCTCGGCAACGAGACGTTCGAGGTGCAGACCCACGAAGTCAAGTTCGACCTCCTAGTGGAGAAATGGCCGTGGAGCGTCAGGACGGACGTTTTGGGGCTCGAATTCATCGTCGCCCAACGCGGCGGTGGAAATGCCTCAAGCGGAACGAATGCGAGCCTCGGCGATTCCCACGTGAACGTCACGGAATCGAACGCCACAGGCAACGCCACAACGATCGGGTGGCTCCGCTGGGCGGACACCGCAAGCGCCTCCACCGGCGGCAACGTCACGAACGTCACCGTAAGGGCCGTGAAGCCGGGCGGAATGCAGGGCGGCGCCCAAAGCGGCTCCAAGTACTGGCTCGTGTACGAAGCGCCCGGATTCGACAACCTCACGCACGACCCCTCCATAGGCGTCGTCCCAGAATCGGTCGCGGGCTCGCTTCCCCCATTGGGGACGCCAGGCCCGGGCCTCATCCCACTCGTGACCGTCGGGGCCTTGGCCGCCATAGCCGTGCGCCATCGGCAAAGGAGACCATAGGCCCTGACGTCACGAAACAAGCGCGCGCCGGCGGCAGCGGCCTCGTTGGAGCCTCCTCTCCTTCTGCCGCCGGCGCCTCTTTGTCCTCCCATCCGAGATGGTCGCGCCGTAGGACGGGGCGCAAAGCGAAGGAAGTGGGATAGGCCCGCTTGCGTCTTGCGCCTTCAAGGGCGCCTCGCCAATCCACGGGCAAACGGTTAAGGAGAACCTTCCACCTCACAAGGCCCGTGCGCATACTCGTGCTCGGATGCGGTGCCATAGGGGCGATGCTCGCCCGGGAAGCATCGAAGCTTCCCGCCATCCAGGCCATTTGGCTGTTCGATCAAGAACCGAAGCGGGCCGGCGGACTTGCCGAGACGCTTCCCAAGACGCGAGAGGCGAAGATATTCAAGGAGGCCCTGCGCGAGGTCGACCTCGTCGTGGAAGCTGCCTCGCAGGAGGCCGTCGCCGCCTACGGGCCGACGGTCATCGGTTCCGGCAAGGACATGATGATCCTTTCCGTCGGCGCCCTTGCCGACGCGAAACTGGAATCGACCCTCAACGCCCTGTCCGCGACATGCGGTGGTCGCCTTTACATCCCGTCCGGGGCCCTCGCTGGGCTCGATGCTCTGAAATCCGCAAGTGTCGGCGAGCTGCGGGAGGTGCATCTTCGGACGCGCAAACCGCCCGCTTCGTTAGGCCTGACCGGCGTCGAAGCCGCCAAAGTGATCTATACAGGGACCGCGCGGGAGGCCGTCAAGAAGTACCCGAAGAACGTGAACGTCGCAGCGGCGCTATCCCTCGCCGGCATCGGCTTCGACCGGACACAGGTCTCCATCATCGCCGACCCAGCGGTGCGGCGAAACACGCACGTGATTACCGTCGAGGGCGATTTTGGGAGGATGGAACTCACAATAGAGAACGAGCCGCACCCCGGCAACCCCAGGACGAGCAAGTTGGCCGCGTACAGCGCCATCGCCCTGTTGAGGCAGCTTGCCGGGGGAAAGCGCGTCGGGACGTGAGGCGCGCAATTTTCATCGCGTAGGGACGAGCGTCGCAAGAGCGCTTCAAAGGCAAGATGGGCGCGGGGGGGACGGGTCCGCCGCTGGCCTCCGTTCAGGCGCTCAATTCCAACATCCTGTCGATGCACCGCTTTGCCCTTACGCGCACGTCGTCTGCGACCTCGATCGTCTGCTCCGGTTCCGGCGCTTCGAGCGCCTTCGCCACAGCCCGGAGATCCGTCATCTTCATGTACGGGCAGAGTCCGCACCCTCCGATGAACTCCTTCTCCGGGACCTCGACTCGCATGCGGTCCGAGAGGCCGCATTCGGTGACCAAGAGAAACTCCTGTGCCGCACTCTCTTTCACGTAGCGTATCATGTCGCCCGTGCCGCCGGTCATGTCGGCGTTGGCGACGACATCGGGCGGCGACTCGGTGTGGACGAGGATTTTCACGTCGGGGTGGGCCTCACGGTGCGCCTTCATCGCCTCGCCGGTGAAGCGTTCGTGGACGATGCACGTGCCGTTCCAGGGGATTATCTCCTTGCCGGTGTCTGGCGCGAGGTTCGCGGCCATGTACTTGTCGGGGAGGAAAACGATTCTTCTCTGCGGCAGGCGTGTGATCACCTTGACGGCGTTCGCCGACGTGACGCACGCGTCGCACTCCGCCTTGACTTCGGCCGTGGTGTTGATGTAGCAGACGAAGGCCGCGTCGGGGTATTGCTGGCGCAGCGCCCGCACGTCGGCCCCCGTGATCGAATCGGCGAGCGAGCAGCCGGCGCCAGGCGCAGGAAGGAGCACCGTCTTCGTGGGGTTGAGTATCTTCGCTGTCTCAGCCATGAACCGCACGCCGCAGAAGACGATGATGTCCGCGTCCGTCTTCGCGGCGTACTTCGAAAGGCCGAGCGAATCGTCGGTGTAGTCCGCCACACCATAGATGATGTCCGGGGTCTGATATGAGTGCGCGACTATCACGGCGTTCTTCTCGCGCTTCAAGGCATTGATCCTTAGCGTGAGCGGCGCGATCATCCGGCACTCCGGCTCGCCCCAGCCGACGTTGCCCATCTTCGCGTATAGGCGGCCCGCCTCGGCGGCGACCTGTTCGCTTGTGGCTGCGGTCATCTCCACTGAATATTCAATGCCGTCGCGTATTTAACCGTTCATCTGTGGAAGTACCGATTCAGCGCCTTGCCATCGTCCGTTTCCACCTTCCGGTTTATTAGGCAGCCTCGCTTTCCCACGCCACCCATGTTCGACATCATGAAGCGAGACGTCTTGGGCCGCCTCGGCCGCATGAAGACGGCGCGCGGGACGGTCACCACACCGACGCTTCTCCCGGTCATCAATCCGAACAAGCCCACGATCCCCGTTTCGGAGATGAAGCGCCGCTTCGGCGTCGAGATGGTGATCACGAATTCATACATCATCAGGAAATCGCACCCTCTCACGGAGGCCGCGTTGAAACGCGGAGTCGCGGCAGCGATCGGTTTCGACGGCCCGGTGATGACTGATAGCGGCACGTTCCAAAGCTACATCTACGGCGACGTCGAGGTGGACAACAGGACCATCGTGGGTTTCCAGCGCGACATCCGAAGCGACATCGGCACGACGCTCGACATCTTCACGCTGCCAGATACGCCGCTCGACGAGGCGCGGCGGCAGATGGAGGAGACGTTGAAGAGGGCGGAGGAGGGCGCTTCCCTCAAGGGCGAGATGCTTCTCGCGGCGACCGTCCAAGGCGGCACCCACCCGGAGCTACGCGCCGAATGCGCGCGGCGGCTTCAAACGATCGTGGCGGACGTACACCCGATCGGCGGCGTCGTGCCCATGATGGAGGCCCAACGCTATCGGGAACTCGTCCAGGCGATAATCGCGTCAAAGCGCGAACTCGACCCGTCCCGCCCGGTGCATCTATTCGGCGCGGGCCACCCGATGATGCTTCCCATGGCCGTGCTTCTTGGGTGCGACCTCTTCGATTCCGCGGCTTACGCGAAATACGCGGAGGACGACCGCCTCATATTCTCCGACGGGACCCATCATCTGGAGGATCTCGAGGAGTTGGCTTGCAGTTGCACTACTTGTGCCTCGACGACGCCGGCAGCGTTGAAGCGCATGCCCAAAGACGAGCGCACTCGTCTCCTCGCGGAGCACAACCTGCACGTCACGATGAGTGAGGTGCGCGGTGTCCGCCAAGCGATACGGGAGGGGCGCCTCTGGGAGCTCGCGGAGGAACGCGCCCGTGTCCACCCGTCGCTTCTGTCAGGATTTCGCGAGATACGCAAGCACGCCGATTGGCTTGCCGACGAATCGCCGCGCCGCTGGAAGGGGTCGTTCCTTTACGTGGGCCCCGATTCGCTCCACCGGCCGGAAGCGAGACTCTACCGTCGACGCCTCATGGAGGAATTCGATACCCGAGGCCGGACCGAGATGCTTCTCCTTCCCCGGCGCACGACCCCGTACACAAAGCATTTCGGAGGTCTTGTCGCCAATCTCGATTGGACCAAGACCATCCCCGCCGTACAGACGATGTTCGGCCCCGTCCCGCTCGAACTCGACGAGACCTTCCCCCTCGCCCAATGCGCCGAGCCAGACGAGCTCGAATACGAGGCGGCGGAAGGCGCATGGAACGTCCTCACGGAATTCTCGCCGAAGCGCGGCGTGGCCGTGGGACGCTACGATGAGGAACGCGATGGTCATCTCCTATCAGGCACATACGCGGAAAGCGACGCCTTCGACACGTTGAGGCTCAAAGCCGTCGCCGACATGCAGTTGGGGCGAGGCGCGGGCGAGGCGATGTTCGCGGGGGCCCTTCGGATCGTGCGCTCCAAGAACACAGGGAAGATCAGGAACGTCTACGACGGGGCGGAATTCATCGCATCGGTACGCGCGGCCGACGGGTTCCTGAACCTCCACCTCGCGGGAGCGCAACGCCTCATCAAGCGTTTTCCCCCGTCCGCGAATCGGATCATGGTGAACGCGGACAGCGTGGAGTTCAACGAGAAGGGGAAGAGCGTCTTCGCGCATTTCGTGACGGGCATAGACCCGGGCCTTGCGCCGGGCGATGAGGTCATCGTCGTCGGACCCGGGGATCGGCTTGTCGCGGTGGGCGAGTTGACGTTGAGCCCGCGCGAATTAAGGTTTTTCAAGAAAGGCATGGCGGTGAAGGTGCGAGAGGGCGCTGCCCAATCGAACCCCGGCGCCGAGGAAGACGTGTGATCGCGACGGGACCCGCCGACGATTGCAGCGTCATTGGGTTTCCCAGCCGACAGGTCGACACCCGGATCCACAAGGCCTTTTGCAGACAATCTCGGGACCGTGTTTCAGGCCGAGCGCACGATCGCGTCAGCCCAATCAAGTATCCGCCTCGCACGCTTCCGCGCGATCTCTGCGTCCGGGCGGTCGATGAGCCTCGCATCGTACGCGACGATGTTCTTCATCTCAAGGACGCGAGCGGCCGCCTTGATGGTCGCGGTAAGGCCGTCTACCTTCGTCTGTCGCACAAGGTCCAAGACGTCGCGATGATCCTCGCCGCGCGACCGCAATCCGAGCCGTGCGGTCGTGACCGCGTCGAAGGCCGAGATGACGCAATGCTCGGCCCCGAGCCCAACGCCGTCCCAGTCGCCCGCTTCCCAAGCGAAGTCCATGAGCCGGGCGAATTCATGGGCCTTCTTTAGATACCCGCCGGCAACGGCCGGAGAGACGGTCTCTGTCCTCATTTCGTCCGGTCAAGTAACACCACTCCTTCCCTTTCGACATTGACCAATAGGGTTGGCCGATTCTTTCGGCGCGCCTCCTCGGCGGAATAGACGATGGGCGCGAGGCTGTTCCCGAAAGAACGCGACACGCGCTCGAGCAGGCGATCAAGCCTTTGGCGAACGGCCTCGACCGATCGCTCGTCCCGGGCGATGACGAGGAGATCGATGTCGCTTCCGGCCCGCTCGTCCCCTCGTGCCACGGACCCAAAAAGCACGGCCTTGATGACGCGCTCGTCGGGCCCCAGCTCCCTTACGATCTCGGTGCAGAGCGCCTTCAAGGTGCCTTCCTCTGCCAAGAAGGCGGCCCGCAGCGGCTTCGTGAGATAATGCGCGCCCTTCCACTTCCAGACCTGGGCCCGGCCCACGACGCGCCTCTCCACGAGTCCATTGTCCTCGAAGCGGCGCAACTCCCGGATCGCGTTCGCGGGCGACGTCTTGGATCTAATGGCGACCTCCCGGCCCGTGAATTCGCTTCCCACGTTGCCGACGAGGAGGCGCGCGACGCGTAGCGCCGTGCGGTTCACGAGTATGCCGTCAAGCGAGGAATGGAAACGCATGTTTCGAAATCGAAACATATAGGAAGGAATCGGAACATAAGCTTTTCTCCGCCCCGGCGCGTAGCGGGCGCTCACAGGCTCGACATGTCGACCCCCTCGCCTACGCCCGCAATCCACGGTCGAGGTAGATCACGCTAGGCGGCACCGGGATCGTCCGGAGCACGTCTCGACACGTCCTGACCGGGGATGATCTCCTAGTGGAAGAAACAGTCTCGAACGACCACCTTGGAAAGATACGCAGCGGTTTCCTTGAGATGGGGACCATCCCCAAGCACGGGGATCCCGAGCGGGTAAAGCGCGTCCTCGCAGGGCTCGAAAGGGCGAAGCGGGACGAAGGTTGGTTGTCTGAGGCCGGGAATTAGGGCGTTTCGCCACCAGACAGGCTACAACGCCACGCCCTAGGGGTTTCCGCCTTCTTTCAACGCCTTCTCGACCCGCTCCGCCATCTTCGGCCGGAGGCTTACGAAGATCCCGCCTTCGGCCGAACCTGCGAACGAGTGTTCTCCTTTGAGAATTATCTTGCCAAGCACCGGGTGCGCGATGTCGAGGTGCATCTCGGCGCTTTTGCCATCCGTGTCAGGGTAGTGGATCGACACTTCGGCCCCCTTGAGGACCTCGCGCCGACCGGTCGCCTCGACTCCCTCCTTCTTGCCGGCGGGTGCGGCGTCTCCCATACTAGGCGGCCCCGTTCTTCAAGTCGCCGAGTGTCACGCTTCTCTCGGCAAACGCATTGTGCTTGTGGATCGATTCCTCGCTCTCGCAGCGTGCCACAAGGATCGTGTCGTCGGGAAGGTGACCGTGTTTCTTCGCGAACTCCGTGAGCACCTCACGGACGATGTCCTCGACGAACAGGGGTCTCCCGTGGGCCTGAAGGACAAGCTTAGCTTCGTCCCCGCGCTTCAACACTTCGAACGTGGGCGCCGATTGGCAGCTTTCCACAAGTTCGATGAGTTCGTCCGCATCAATCGCGTCCAACTGATGCGTCTCCACTTCGAGTGTCGTGCGGTTGCGCTGATTATGCGTCGGACCCGGCGCTTCCTTCGGCATCTTGCGCGTCTCGGGCCACGCCTCGCCCATGAGCTCACGCACCGTCTGCATGGCGCATGGGCACGCGTTCATCCCCACGACCTCCACGCCGATGGTTCTCCACGTCTTTTTTCCGCGGATAGCCACCGCCCGGGCGCCAAGGGCGTAGGGTTCGTAGAGCGAGAGGCCGGAGGGGTTGCGGCGTTTCATGAAATAATCCGTGAGCATCCGTACTTCGGCGACCGTCGCGTAGCCGTGTTTCTGGAGAAGGTCTTCGGCGATCGCACCCGCGAGGCCTTCGAGGCTCTGCGAGGGGTCGCGAACGAGTTTTTCGAGGGTCTCGTTCACCGCCTCGAGGTTACGCGACATGTGTATGCCGCGTTGGGTCCCCGGAAGGTCCACGAAGGCGTCGATGGTCGGCGTGAAGACCGTGTAGTCGCGTTTTCCCGGCCGAAGCACCCGCACGAGTTTCTTGACCCCTGTGACGCCGACACGGGTCAGTTTCAACTCGTGGTTCGCTCGTAGCGCTTGGACGTCCGGAAGGAGGACCATGGGGACAGGCCTCTATTAGCGACGTCTCCTTTAGACTTTCGGGGGGAAGTCACCCCGAAACAACCGCGACGACCCGTGCCCCGACGGGTGGCCGACCCCGACGGACCGGGCACAAACCCTATAAACCGCGTCCCTTGTTGGCGACTCGTGCAACTTCGGATCGACGGTTGGCGTAGCGGCGTGCGCTTCGCTGCGTCCCACATCATCCCCCGGCACGAGACGTGCGGGCGACTCCACGGGCACACATACGCGCTCCACGTGATGCTCGAAGGCGAGCCGGGGCCCGACGGCTTCATCATGGACTTCAACATCGTGAAGGCGGCGCTACGGCGCGTCGCCGATTCCCTCGACCACAAACTCCTCCTACCGGCCCTCGACAGGACGATGCCGGTGACGAAGGCGGGCGGATCCCTAAGTTTCGAGATAGGGGAGAAGAAGTACATGGTCCCGGCCGCCGACGTGGAACTGCTTCCGATCCCGCGCTCGTCGGCCGAGAACCTCTCCGGCTTCGTGCTTGAGTCGCTGCTCAAGGAAGTCGACTTCCCCTCGAATGTGAAGCGCGTCGAGGTGGGTGTCGACGAGGGTTACGGAAAAGGGGCTTTCTCGGGTCGGTCGCTCCATTGAGTGTTGCGGTCTGTCTCGTTTCCGGCGGCCTCGATTCCACGGTGGCTGCGGCGATCGCCAAGGCCGAAGGCTTCACACTCCACGGGCTCACGATCGATTATGGTCAGCGCCATCGAAGGGAGATCGAGGCGGCGCGGCAAGTCGCGAAGAAGCTGGGTTTCCTCGGACACATCACGGTAAGGGTCGACCTTTCGGCATTCGGCGGCTCGGCGCTCACTGACCGGAAGATGAAGGTCCCAAGAGGGCGCTCGGCCCGCGAAATGTCCTCCGACATCCCCGTCACGTACGTCCCGGCGAGGAACACGGTGATGCTCTCGATCGCGCTTGCGTATGCCGAGGTGATCGAGGCGGAGGCCATTTTCATCGGCGCCAACGCGATAGATTACTCTGGGTACCCGGATTGCCGCCCCGAGTACATGGAAAGTTTCGAACGGATGGCCGGCCTCGCGACCAAACGCGGGGTGGGCGGAGAAGCGACGAAGATCCGCGCGCCGCTCATACACTTGACTAAGGCCGCGATCGTGGAGTTGGGGACAAAACTCGGGGCGCCGCTCGACCTGACGTGGAGTTGTTACCTGGGGGGGAAACGGCCGTGCGGGACCTGCGATTCCTGCATTCTCCGCGCGAAAGGGTTCGAGGAGGCGGAACTCGCGGACCCGGCGTTGAAGAGCACAGCGCGGGGAAAAAAAGGCGGACGAGCCGGCTCAAGCAATAAGGAAAGGGGGCGCCTGCCCGGACGTAGGCTTGGCGGAGCGCGAAGGCCAGGAGGGCGCTGACGTGGACACCATCATCGCGGCCCAAGGCCTCGGTAAGCGCTACAGGTCCGGCGAACTTTCGGTAAGCGCCCTCGACGAAGTGAATCTCAAGGTCGAGAAGGGCGAGATGGTCGCTATCATGGGGCCGTCCGGCTGTGGCAAGACCACGTTACTGAACTGCCTTGCCGGCCTCGATGACCCAACAAGCGGCAGAGTCGAGCTTGAAGGACGGGACCTGTCCAAGATGAGCGACGACGAGCGCACGGGTTATCGCGCGAGGCGCATCGGCTTCGTCTTCCAGGCGTTCAACCTTCTCCCCGTCCTTACGGCCGTCGAGAACGTGGAGCTGCCGCTTCTCGTCACCGGCACGGCCGCGCGCGATTCGCGCCGTCGTGCAGAGGAGGCGTTGGCGCTCGTCGGCCTCGCCGCGCGTGTCAACAACCGCCCCAAGGAGCTTTCCGGCGGTGAGCAGCAGCGGGTGGCGATCGCAAGGAGCATCGTGAACAGGCCCGCCATGGTCTTTGCCGACGAACCCACAGGAAACCTCGACGGGAAGACGGGGGCCGAGGTCCTCGATATACTCAGGCGTTTCCACCGGGAGAACGGGGAGACGTTCGTCGTGGTGACGCACGATCCAGGGATCGCACGGATGGCGGATCGCGTCGTCCAGATGGACTCGGGCCGTGTCGTCGGCGAGGAAAGGAACGGTAGATAGGGGTGGCGCCGCCCGCCTTCGAAGAGGGGTGAGCGTGGCAGGCGAAGACACCGTGCTTCTCATCGCGGCCCTCGCAGGCGTCGGCGCGACACTTCTCATGGCGTTGAGGCGCCCCGTCCTTACCCGCCTCGGCTTGAGGAACTTCGGTCGGCGTCGCGGCGAGACGGTAATCGTGATCCTCGGGCTCATGATAGGGACGGCCATCATCAGCAGTTCGCTTGTGACGGGCGACTCGACTAGTCACGGGATACGGAAGAACGTCTACGACGGCCTCGGCGAGATCGACGAGGTCGTGGCCATCAGCGGGAATTTCTACTTCCCTCAATCGGCGTTCTCGGCGCTGGCAGCGGACCCGGCCCTCCAAGGGAAGATCGATGCCGCATCGCCGATGATACTGCAATCCGTCGCCGTCACGTTGGACCGGACGGGCCAATCCGAATCCGTGGTCGACCTGCAGGCGTTCGACCCCGTCCTCGACCGGCCCTTCGGAGGCTTCGAGGCGCAAGGCACTACGAGATACGGGGACGAGTTGGCAACCGGCGGAGTCTACATCAACGAGCGCCTCGCAAACGCGCTCGACGCCCAAGAGGGCGACACGCTGTCCGTCTCGTACGGGCGGGCCTCCTCGCCGCTCATCCCCGTGCTTTTCAACTTCAGCGGAAACCTCGTGTTGGCGACAGGGACCACGGGCCCCGACGGGAATCCGTCGTACACGCACGCCCCGAACGACGAGTACACCTTCGGTTTCGACGTTGGACGCGACGCAGCCGCGATCTCCGTCATCCTCGCTTGGCCCCCGCAAGCGGCCACCGACCTCGACCTCGAACTCCTCGCCCCGGGCGGGTCAAGGGTCATCAATGGAAACGGGACGGCCACGGCGCCAGACCTTCCCGTGGTCCTCAACGTCTCCGGGCCCGTGAGGCAGGGGGACTGGTCTGCGAACGTCCACGCGAAGTCGGCGCGTAACCAACCCTTCGTCCTGCGCGTCCTCGTCTTCTACGAGGTCTACGATTTCGAGACGGCCAAACGCATGGTCGACGACCTTCGCCGCGAAGCCGGAGGGGAGGCGGAGCGCGTCGAGGAGGCGCTTAGACAGGGACCGACGAGCGAGAAGAGGAACGTAACCATCACACGGATCGTGGAGGACAAGGGCAAGGGGAACCAGTTCATCTCGCCGAGCGTCTTCATGCGCCTCGACGACGCGCAGACGATGCTTTTGCAGGCGGGGAGGATCAACCTCATCAAGGTGACCAACCCCGGAGGCGTCGAGGAAGGCGCGACCACCTCGACTGCGGCCGCTTCGGCGCTGAACGCGAGTCTCGAAACCATGAAGGCCGCCGACGCGTCGCCCGCCGTGAAGAGCCTGCGTGTCGTGACCCTCAAGGCCAATTACCTGGCCGCGGCCGATCGTGCCGGAGAACTCTTCTCACAGCTGCTCACGCTGCTCGGCTCCTTCACCATCCTCGCCGGCCTCATGCTCATAGTGAACATCTTCGTGATGCTGTCCGAGGAGAGGAAGACCGAGCTCGGCATCTCGCGCGCTATCGGCCTCAAACAAGGCGACCTCGTCCTCATGCTCCTTACCGAAGGGCTCGTCTACGCGGTCGCGGCGGCCGCGGTCGGCACCATCGTAGGCCTCGGCCTCTCTTACGCGCTTCTCCAGGCGTTCAATGGCATATGGGCGTCGAACATCTCGCTTACTATCCCCTTCCACCCCCGTCTCGAAAGCATGGTCCTTGCGTTCGCCGCGGGCATCCTGATGAGCATCGCAGCAATACTCTTCACCGCGACCAGGGTTTCGCGGTTGAACGTCGTCAGGGCGATCCGCCAACTCGACGATCCGCCCGGGAAAAGCGGCCCGAACACGTTCCTCCTCGGAGTCACGCTTGCGGCGTGCGGCGCGGGCGTGACCGTGTACGGCGTCGTAGCGAACGCGTTCTCGTCCAAGGTCATCGGTCCGCCGGTGGCGTTATTCGGTCTCCTTCTTTCGGCGGGGCGTTTCACTGCGGACAAGCGCGCCGTCCCTTTGATGGCGGCCGCCATCTTCGCCTACACCCTTTGGACCGTCTTTTCCGTTCCGCCGGCCGGCGGCGTCGAGGGCATCGCCATGGGGCCGGCCCGCGGGCTGGTTCTCGTTCTCTCCGCGACGGCCCTCATAGTCTCGGGACGTACGCCTTTGGAGGCTCTTGCAAGGCCGCTTCTTCGAAGCCGCCGCGATCTTCCCGTGGTCAGGGTCGCTTCATCCTACCCCCTCCAGAAACGCTTCCGGACGGGGCTCACGGTCGCGATGTTCGCGCTCGTCATCCTCGTCGTCATGCTCTTCTCGATCCTCTTCTCGGTCCTGACGCCGGATCTCAAGGAGCAGTCAGGGGGGTACGACGTCCTAGCGACCTCCACCGTCCCCACCGACGACCTGGCGGCGCATCTACGGGGCGCGGGCGGCGACGCGACGGTGTTTCAAGGCGTGTCGAGTGTGACGAACACTCTCTACGCGGACGTCCCCGGTGGCACCCTCATCACCATTTCCGGAAAGCCGGTCCGTTATCGCGGCCCCCCCGAGGACCGCGTCTACGGTGTGGACGCAGCGTTTCGCGACACCGCCGATTTCTCGTACGAGGAGATCCTCCCCGGCTACGCCTCGCAGCGTGAAGTGCACGACGCCTTGGTATCGCGAATGGATGTCATCGTCATCTCCCGCATCTACACGTTCGATGAGAACAACCAACCGGGCGGCCACCACGTCGGGGAGATCTTGACGATGGACCTTCCCGGCGGGGCCCGCAATTTCACCGTCATCGGCATACAGTCCCAGGTCTACTACCAAGGCGTCTTCGTCGGCAAGGACGCGTTGAAACGTGATTTCAACCAACTCCACGGCCAGTACCTGATGAAGGTGGCCTCCGGAGTGGACGCGAAGGCGAAGGCAAAGGACCTCGAAGCCGCCTTCAAGGACATCGGCCTCGACGCCGTCTCGATCGACGAGGACGTGGCAAACTACATCGCAGAGACGCGCCAACTCTACACGCTCTTCCAGGTCTACTTGGGGCTCGGCCTCGTCGTCGGGGTCGCAAGCCTCGGAGTCGTCACGGCCCGCGCCGTCATCGAACGACGGCAGGAGATGGGGATGCTGCGCGCGATCGGCTTCACCCGCAAGATGATCCAGAAGGCGTTCGTGATGGAGGCCGTCCTCTCGACGTCGCTCGGGATATTCGCCGGCCTTCTCATCGGGATCGTGGTCGCTTACGGCGTCTACGAGCAGAGCCTGAAGCAATTGGGTATCGCGTTCTCACTACCAGTCGTAGACATGGCGTTCATCCTCGTCGTCGCATACGTCGCGACGTTCATCACCACGTACTGGCCGGCGCGTGGAGCATCGAGGATAAGCCCCGCAGAGGCCATCAGGTACATCGAATAGGGCACGCCCGCTTTCCGCGACGCGACGGCGCGGCAGACGAACTGCGTCAACGGACGGCGTGTCCAAAGAAGAGAGGCAGAGGGCCGGACACGAGTGCCCGGCCCGGATGGGTCCTTTGGTTGTAGGTGCCTTGAGACCCGCTCAAGCCGTTACTATCGTTGATTTGACGGCCACGACGGTCGCCGTGGGGGACATCGCGCCTTCGTCCTTGTGCATCATCTGGAGGAGAACGCCCATCTTCTCGCGGCACGGGCAGAGGAACGCGTTCTTCCCGTCGCGCTCTTCGACGATGAGCCCGGACTTCACGAGTTTCTTCAGATGCCAGTTGATGGTCGTCGTCGAGACGCCCATGGCGTTCGCGATCTCGGCCCGGTACGACCACGGGTGCTCGCTGATGAAGTTCAGTAGACGCATCGCCTGCGGGTCGCGTCCGATCGCCACCAGGTCGCGTTCGTCGCGCGACACCTCGCCGCCGTTCTGGTAATAGAGACGGTTGTGGCCGTCGCCCGATTCGACGACCATGCCCTCGGTCATCAGGCGGCGCAGGTGGTACATCACGGTCGTGTAACCGATGCCGGCTAGGGCGCTTATCCCGTTCGCGGTGATGCCCGTGCGTCCGGTCACGATGTCGAAGACGGCCTTGCGCGTCTTGTTCTCGAGGCTCGCAGCCCCCCGCATCCGATGGTATAGGACGAAAACGGGCGCGAAGACGAGTACGCCTACGGCGGCGACCATCGCGAGGTCGGCGCGCTGCTCGGTCGAACGGATCGTCGGCGCTACGTTCGATTGGGTGCGCCGGATGGAATTGGAGGCGATCGGTCGATCGACCTCGCCGGCCTCGAACCTGCTCTTTGGTTTGGTGGGAGTCGACTCCGACGAGACGGAGGTCGGGGCTTGGGAGGTGTACCCCGCGGTGTCGTCGACGTTCGCGAGGCTCATCAGGCGATCCATGCCCGCGCCGGACGTGTCGTCGAACGTGATGAGGTTCCAGTCCTCGGCGCCCGCCATGGAGAAGTCCCTCGGTTGCATGTAGATCGACGCTATTGCCCTCGGAGTCTCGGGGTCGAACCCGGTCGCGGGCCCGGAATCGACGATCACCGCATGGTACATCGGCTCGAAGACGACTGCATCTTCGACCGCCTCGTCGTTCGCTTCGACGATCGTGTCCACTTCTTCGCCCGGGACCATCTCGGGCATGATGACGAATCCGAGGAGGCGGTCGTCGCCGATCGTGGTGCCGTCACGTGTTCCCACCTCGGCCCCTAGAACGAGTTCCGGGTCGCCTGCCGTAGCTCCTGCCGCGATGAACGTGATGACGAAAGCCCCGAAGAGGGCGAGGAAGTTCGTGCTGACCTTCATCAGCTCACTCTCCCGTCGATGGTCCATTCGCCGACCGAAGGGGTCGCCGCCGAACCGGTCACGCGGACCGATCCGGTGAAAGCGCCAGTGGCACGCGCGGAACAACCGAGAACGGGCGCCGTAGTGGCGCCGATGAGGACTGTACACGTCTGCGAGGACGTTCCATCAATCGTGACCGTAAGTTTGCCGGTAAAACCCATTCGATAGACGGCCCACACACGAACGCTCGCCTCTAGGTCCTCGCCCGGCCCTTGGAAATACCGTTCGCATGAGGTCTCCGTGGGCGCCAGCTGGTATTCGCCGGTCTCCGGATCGCCGCAGGGGTTGCTTGCGGGCGGGAAACCGCTTGTCCCATTGATCGTCCCGTCGTAGACGAGGACCGAGACGTAATCGCCGGCTGCGACCGCCGGAGTCGAGGGGACGAGCGCGGCTGCGACCAGCACGTTCAGCAACAGGATCTTCGAGACGTTGATCGGCATGCAAGGCCGCGAACCGGCCCCGCGGGCCACGACGGAACGGTGTGATGTCATTGGCAGCACCTACGCCCATGCCTCTCCGGGGAACGGTATTTGAGCGTTCTTGAACGGCGAATCGTCGGGCAGGGGTGTGTTGTAGAACACCTCTGGCCCATGACAAGGCGTGCGCGCCCATGGGGGGCGCAAGGTGCCCGGTCGCGGGGAAAACGGCCCGTCACCGCCGGGAGAGGCGCCCCGCCACCCCCGGTTCTGTCTCTTTTCGGGGGTTGGCAGACGGTCTTTCAAGGTTGTCACAATTCGGGGGGCGTCTATTTGCGACTGGGGGCCCCCATGTTGGTTTTGAGCCATAGTTGGACGGCTTCGGTGAAGGCTTCGCTGATGTTGCCTTTCTTCATGCCTTTCCGCTTGTAGATTGCCTCTCGAAACTCGGTTTCCAAGTCCGAAGGCAGCACGATGTTCATTCGCACGGTACCCGGCTCCTGTTTCTCTTTCCCCATCAACCAGTAAGAAGCAACTCCCCGAATATAAAGTTATACACACATGCACAAAACTCAAGTATGTGGGTGTATATGCAGACATGCACGGAAGTAGCGCATGACTGAGAATGCGACTCTTGACCGATGGCTGGATCAGCGAACCCCGGCACTCGCGATTGTGGCCCGAGGGGACCAAGTACGCAAACTCCGGCAAAACTTGTTCCTCGTGAAGAGCCAGAGCACGCCCGATAAGACCTATGTGGTTCAACTCCAAGCCGACAAGTGGGCCTGTGAATGCGCCCACCACATGGACACCGGACGAGACTGCATCCACATTCTCGCTGTCCAATTCAAACAGAATATCCGCGAAGCTTTGGAACCCATCGCCACGAGACCAGCCTGTGACCGTTGCGTGGTCATCAATGTAGTAGCTGATGGATGGCGGCACAACAAGACGGGGAGCGTCAAGCGGTGGCTCTGTAAGACTTGCGGCCACAAATTCACAGGCATGGAGGGGTTTCACAAGCGCCGCGCTGACCCAGAGAAGATCGCCCTCGCCTTGGACCTCTATTTCCGCGGCTTGTCCTTGCGGAAGATCGCCGACCACATCAGGCAAGTCCATGGCCTCAAACTCAGCCCCATGACGATCTACCGGTGGATTATCCACTACGCCAACCTCGCTGCCCGGTGGATGGATGAGCAGGGAGCCACCACGGGCCAGCGGTGGCACATGGATGAAACCATGGTGAACGTAGACGGAAAACTCCACTACCTGTGGAACGTCATGGATAGTGACAGCCGCTTCCTTCTTGCCACGCACATCAGCAAGAATCGTAGCATGGCCAACACTCGCGCTCCACTCAAGAAGGCAAAGGCCGCGACTCCCGACCGCCCCCAAGAAGTCTACACGGACGGCATGAACGCCTACCCCCACGCGGTCACGCGCGAACTCGGATACGGGAAGCACCATCGAGTCCCAAGCATCAAGGCCCGCGAGAGTAACAATCGCATCGAACGATTCCATGGGACCGAGAAAGAACGCGCGAAGGTCATGCGCGCCTTCGACAACAGCAAAGGCGCAGCCCACATCGCCGAGGGTTTCCGAGTTCACTACAACATGGTCCGAAGCCACCAAACCCTCGGCAAGACGCCCGCAGAAGCCGCCGGAATGGAGCCCATGGATGGCTTCAAATGGAGACGAATACTCGATGCGGCTCTCCATACCACAAGTGGCAAGGTTTCCAAATAGGTGTGCGCTCATCGACGGCCCTCACATCTTTGGAAGCGACGCCAAAGGCGGTGGCTAAAGATGCTCCAAATCTTCATAGGCTCCGTGTTCCTATTCTTCGCAGGGGCGTAGAAAAATTGGCGAATACGGAAGCCGTTGATTTGTAAGCGCAGTACGATGTACAATTCGCCATCACCCAAGACCTCAATCTGCCCATGGGGTAACGTTTTTGGATTCTCGCGTTCGCTGTGGATAGACCACAACGCCGCTTGGTTACCGATGTTCTTGGCGATTCGTAGATCCCAATCCAGCCGGTCCCAGACGGAAACCACGTGCTGCCTTCCATCATTGGTCAGCAACTTGGCACTGATGTGCTGAATATCGAGTGGTTGCTGATTCTCGACATTCTCAGTAATGGACACAAGATGAGATGTTTCAACGAATCTGGGACAAAAAGGTCTTCTGATTTCTGAACGGTTCCCACCCCGCTGACCAAGCGGGAAGGGAACACGAATGGAAAACGAACAGAAGCGGAAATGGACAGCGCGCGAGAAGATGGAGATCGTCCTCGAAGGCCTCCAAAAC